>NZ_ARPN01000049.1:0-112979 GCF_054966645.1 Pseudoalteromonas sp. SANK 73390 | reverse complement strand
GCATTTATGATGCGAGTGTAGCTCAGCTGGTAGAGCGCGACCTTGCCAAGGTCGAGGTCACGAGTTCGAACCTCGTTACTCGCTCCAAACTTTTGATAATAGGGCGGAATGGCAGAGTGGCTATGCAGCGGATTGCAAATCCGTCTACCTCGGTTCAACTCCGGGTTCCGCCTCCATTTATTAAAATCTCCACATGCGCAAGCAGCCCGATGCCCGGGTGGTGGAATTGGTAGACACAAGGGATTTAAAATCCCTCGTTCGTAAGAACGTGCCGGTTCAAGTCCGGCCCCGGGCACCATCTTATTCAATATTCAGTTCATAATATTTCAATATATTTCATCTAAACAAACTGATGTATGTTAATGAATGAAATAACTACTCCGATAGATAAATAACTGTACTCAAATAAAACTATACCAATTTTATTAAATTATTGATCATTCTAGCGACCTAATGACTCATTAACTGTGTTAAAAATGACTTATGTAGAATCACAACATACCGAAATTTTTGCCTTTGAACTAAGCCATTTCTCTGTCTCAATATCTGGTCATTTATTTAATATAGTTGATCTTATTCTTGTAAATCCCACACTGAAACGCCACCGGCTGACATTTTTTTGATAGGCGTACTATGGCGCAAAGCCACTGTATTGGCAGGAGTATTAGCTAGAAACACAGTTTGTGCGCCTTCAGTAAAGCTATCGTTGTGTATACATTGTGGCCGAATGGCCAGTGCGCTGCCATCGAGAGGAATTTCAAACATGCTAAAGTGGTATTGCTGCGTTGTAACTGTTCGGTAGTAATCATCTTCATGTGTACTATCAAACCTACGGCCCAGTAAAATACGAGATTTAGTGTGATTGCCAAAGACGAGATCTTTGCCTTGAGCTGGTAACCAAATGTGTGGAAATGGGTGATGTTCAACAAATAACCCACCTGCTTTAGTTGCGCTAAATTGATAGTCTGTAATGTACTGAGGTAATTTTTGGTCGTATTGGATCCCCCATAAATCCTGATTAAAGCCTAGAGCAAACTCTTCTTTTGGTGCTAACAAAATACCACCGAAATAGGCTAAGGTATCTAAGTATGTTTGTTGTGATTTGGGAGTGGAGCCATAAGTGAGTAAGGGAAAGCTTAATTCATCAATATCACAAATGAGCTGCCCGGTGCTGCCAAATACATTGGCAGAGCCATCTAACCCGTTTATTCCTGCGCCATCTGTCACAGCGCTCCAAAAACCACTTACACACAGTGCACATTCTTTACTTGGTGGTAAGCCTGTTCGTTCGTTATGTAACCTGTTAAGGCGTGTAATAAGGTCTGCCTCAGGGTTCATTGGGGCACGCTTACTTTGCACAACAAAATTGCTTGCTTGATTATCTAAATGTACCAAAGTACCAGAGCGAATTGGACCGAATAAGCCTGTGGTAGTCAGTAGTAGTTCTTTATCGGCACTGCGATTTAAAACAGCATTATTTAAAAACTCAAAGTTGTTGTTTAAGTCTTGGTCGGACACACCTTGGACAACATTTGCCCAACGCGGCTCACACATTTGACGGTCTCTGTACTCGTGCAGAGTTTCTCCACCAAGAAAAGTGGGTGTTTTAAAGGTAATATGCGACATTGCTATGCTCCTTGATAGTCATAAATTTTTGCTGATGTGAATTGAGTTTAACTTGCAATATAGGTTGTTCATTTAAGCTCAAAACATGACTTATGTGTATTACTGGACATTACAACAGTTGCAATCATATTTAAGTTTGAGTTACTACCGTGGCTTGATAGTGAGGGTAAACTGAACAGTTTAAAGTTAGTGTTTTATCATTTAAAGCAGGAAGTTTTACACCGCAAAGAGTATGTTTAGCGAAGCTCACTCTTTTTTATCAAGCTGAATGAACCCTTGCTCTAGCGCAGTATTCATCTGAGTTTATTTGCTATTGTTATCTTGGATTAAGGTTAACTAGAATGTCCAAGCTAAGTGTAGTTGTGGTGATGATTCATTCACGGATGTACCTAATTTATTACGCCAGACTTGCCATTCGATGCCTAACATTAGCGTGTCACTTTTATTACCCAGAGTATGACCTAAATCCCATTGAAAGATCATTTGCGCTAATATCCAGTTATTCACATATTTACCTGTTTCATCACGTCGCGAGCCTATATATTCGGCATGACCTGTAAAATAAAACTTATGCGAACCAAGCTGATAAGGGTATCCCCAAGCTAAGTCCAACATAAAGCTATTGTTAGTTTGGGGTGCGCCTTGTTTTTTAAGTCCACCGTTGTTATCAAAGTAACCTGTGATAGTCGTGCTTAAAAAGTTAAACCCGGGAACCTCCCAACTTAACTTAATGCCTGGTAAGTACTTCATAACTTTGGTATCGCCGCCTGCATTGATACCCATTACAAACCCCACATCTTTTAAACGCCACACATTATATTGCCAGTCAAACATCGCCTTAGTACTAAAAGTGGCATAGGCTTCACCGTAAAAGTCTCTATCGTTAAAGCCATCTATTAAGTTGTCATCAAGGTAATCAATGAAAAAGAAAGTATCGCCGAAATCGTGACCAGATGCGTGTTGCAATGAATAAATAGTGGTCATTGCTTGTTGTTTTGTAAATGGGTTATCGAGCTGGCCATGATTAATATGTAGTTGTGTTTTACTCCAATTTGCTGCGTACAAAACAGGAGTTAGCATGAATAAGAATATATTTAGCAAGGTTATATAAAAGTATCTCATGTCAGTATCCATAGCCTTGAGCGCATCACTGACAAGAAGTATAGACAATACGCTCAAAAAGCGAGCGTATTGGTAAGCGTGAATGTATGCTTTAGACTTTATTTCTGCGCAAACAAATTACTGAAATAGCCGTAAATGCTAAAATAAAGCAGTAAAATGAGGAGGTAGACACGTCCCAAGGACTGATTTTAAAAGTCGCTCCCAATAATAGTGCTTGAGCGCCATATGGTAATGATCCTTGCATTACACAAGCAAAAATATCGAGCAAACTTGCTGAACGTTTACCGCTAATTTCACCATCATCAGCTAGCTTTTTGGCAACTGGGCCTGCAACAATAATGCTGACGGTATTGTTAGCAATACATAAATTGCTGACTAAAACTAACGCCGCAATACCTAGTTGATCAGCCACTTTTCTATGCCATTTGGCAATAATTGCAGTTAATTTTTGTATTTTTTGCGCTAGGTAATCTAAGCCACCGTTGATGCGAATAAATTCAGACAAGCCACCAATAAACATTGATAGCAAGAATATTTCTTGCATATCGCTAAAGCCTTTGTAGATGTCTTTAACAAAGCTGCCTGCTTGATAATCGCCAACAAACCCCATGGCTGCGGCAAAAATAATACCGCTAAATAGTACGACAAATACGTTCATGCCAGCGACCGCTAACACTAAAATAAACGCATAAGGCAATACCAGTAGCCAATCAAATGGTTTAGCTGCTACTGCCTGTGGTTCGGGTGTTAAAAATACTAATAAGCATACGGTTAATATGGCTGCGGGGAGTGCAATTTTTAGGTTTTCTCTAAACTTGTCTTTCATTTCACAGCCTTGCGTGCGCGTTGCGGCAATTGTTGTATCAGAAATAATTGACAAGTTATCACCAAACATAGCGCCCGATACAATGGTACCTGCCATCAACGCGGGGTCAATACCGGTTTTTAAAGACACTGCATACGCAATTGGGCCAATGGCACCTATGGTGCCCATAGAGGTGCCCATAGCGGTAGAAACCACGGCTGAAATTAAAAATAAGCCAGGTAATAAAAACGATGCAGGAATAAACGATAAACCAGCATTGACCACAGCATCAACGCCACCTGTGGCACCTGCTACAGCAGAGAAGGCACCAGCTAGGAGGTAAATGAGACACATGGTAATAATGTTATTGTGCCCAGCGCCTTTAATAAACGTTTCAACGCTTTGGTTAATGCTTGCTTTATTAACTAAAAATGCGATAACGATGGCAGGTAAGATGGCAACTGGCGCAGGTAGTTGATAAAACGCATAATCAACACCTTGCGATTGTAAGTATAAGCCGGCACCTAAAAATAGCACCACAAAGGTGAGCAAAGGAAGCAGTGACAACTTAGCTGCCAATTTGTTTACAGACGTTGACATGTAAACCTCATATCAATAAATAGTTGTTTTTATTATGCATTCATTGTTTACATATTTGAGCGCATAATACAAGAGGTATGAAAGATGTGTGAATGTATAGATGGCTAGATGGTTTGTCAAACTTTAATGCGGTTATTTACATGGAAAATACGGCAATAGCGTTTATTTAAGCATTAAAGTCGTTTAAGAAGTATTTGGTTGGTGTTAGGTGTTAGGTGTTAAGTGTTAGGGTGGGTTTAAAAAAGTAATGCAGCAAAGTATCAACATCGTTATCTCTATTCACGGCTTGGTTATCCTCTATTTTAAAAACGAGAAAAGGGGAATGCACATTTGATATGGTATATTTTTTGTGATAGAAGTTGTTATTTCTAATGGTATTGATATGGAAGGTGTAAGTAATTTATTTCCTATAAGTTTAAAGCGATTGAGTAAGTTTACCTTGTTAATAGTTACCTTACTTTCTTTTTATACCTATGGACAAGAAGTTGGAGTTTTTGAGCCTCTAAATGAGCCAGTCGTGATACCAGAACCTCCTACTTTGAATATCAAAACGACAGGGATTGAAGCAATAACAAATAAGGAAGGTAAAAAAGAGTTTCAATACACCGCTCCTCATATTCCAGCCATTCGAACTAGCAATGACGGTCGAATTGGACTTTTTTTAAAACGATTAGGTACTGGCAACCCTCGTAATTTGACAGTGCTTCGCCCTGAAGCTGTTGAGCGGCCTTTTAGTACCTTAGAGCCAGGTATTCCTAAAGGCTTTTTAAGTGATCTGAGGTTAGAAAATATTGGTCATGGGCATCACCTAGCATTGTGTGATGGCAGCTCGGTCTTTTCTGATAATAATACTGTATCAAATCCAAAACAATGTAGTAGCAACCCAGAAAATGATTGTTATGAACTGTCTGCGATTGGTTCCAAGACAGATAAGAGCGGTACTAAAGTAGTGCGCTCGAAGTTTAGTGTAGAAGTGCAATACCCTAAAACAAAAAATGCCAAGATTGTTAAAGTAACTTATAACAGCCAAGACGATGTTGAAAGTAATCTAATGCCTGATGTCAGTCGGTTTTTAGAGCCAATGGTGACTGCTGATGGTCGATTGTTTGTTTTTAGAATTAATGAAGGGAGAGATACCAAACCATTAAAATGGAAAACCGACGACGGTACAGAAAAGTCGGGTTTATACGATATGGTTTATGCGGTAATTCCTGAAAGTGAGAATGCATGTGATATTACCAAGTTACAAGGACCTTATCCTATTTCTCATGCGCCGTTTCATTCCTTAGTAAAGAATAAATACGGCTTTGCTCAACGACAGTTTCGCGACCCTGAAGGCAGTTTGATCAAAGATGGTGAACCAATTAAAGGTACTTACCCGTGGGTTGATAGAGAAGGACGGAATGTTTTTTTTACCGCAATTCGCTCGATGTTAAATTACAGTAATCATGGAGTGGAATATACGCGTTATAAAACTAGCTGTGCAGAAGGTTGTTCAGAAGCTGTAAGTCGGGTTGAATCTGGGCTTCATACCCAAGGTGTTGTTGCCATGGGTGCGTGGACTAATGGTAAAATGGTTTTACTGGATGGCGCATTCGCTAACTCAGATTATGGTCTGAGTACAACAAATCATAAGTATTTAACACTATACCGAGATGTGCAGGGCCAAGATGTTATGGAAGTTGTTGGATCAGCTCGAAGCACGGAGCGGGACAAACTACCATTAATGGGGGCTAAAAATACAACGTTTATTGATTCACTTGAAAATCTATTTAACTATAACTCAAACATGGTGCCAAGTACGCCACGAGATGTTGTTTGGCATTTAAGTACAGGTCGTGGCACAGCTGATGTTGCGTTTGATGATTTTATCAATAAACATAGCGTTATTGTTGCAAATATGAATGCATCATTGACTCATGACATTGAAGATGAAGGGCCAATAAAGAGGTGGGAAATAAGGAATCATCTTCACATGCGTCATAATGATGGTTTTCAAACTCGTTATAATTTTGGTGGGAAAGGTTTTTTTAGGTATGGAGATTCTACGTTCTCTGATTATGAGGCGCCTCGAATTCAAAATGCAGCAACTGGCTCTAATGATTTTACACCGAACTATGGATACACCCATGGTAATGTGAGAATTGAACCCATTGCTAAAGGTGGCATTATTGGCAAAGGACTATGGCTAGATGGAGAATCGGGTGTCAGTTTTAGTATAGGAAAAGCGTTAGATGAAGCGTTTATTACTTTGTTTGTTGATCCTCGACAAAATGATAGTGAGGAAAGCAAAACATTGTTAACCTTTGCTGATCAATCAACTTTGCGTCTATCACATAAAACACTCAGCTATCTTGTAGAAGGAAGCACGAAAATTGGGTACGTTTTTGAAGTCGATTTAACCGCTTTTGCCTTTACTGACAAACAATGGCGCCACATTGCTTTACAGGTGAATAAAGTTGAGGGTGGAACCGTTAAGATAGATGTTTTTTTAAATGGTTACCTTTTAACACAGTGGAATACACCTATACATCAGCCATTTTCTGCTGGAGATACTGTCCTAGGTTCTCTTAAAGGAAGTGCTGATGGCATTCGTGGTTGGGTTGATGAATTTAAAGTATTTGCATATCGTCCTGATTTAGAGTCTGTATGTAATCATGGTCATGGCACCATAGTTGGTATTAATACCAAGCAAGACAATGAAAAATGGTGGAATGAAGCGAATAAATATGGAGCAACAACCCATGAAGTGGTTTCAAAATCAATAAGCGCTAAACTATTCTCACGTTACGCATGTTTACATAATTATACTGAAGAGCATGGCTTTGCTAAAGAAAAAGCAGCAAACTCATTGTTATTTAGCAAAACTGATGACCACTCATTAAGGCAAATACTGTTATTTCCAGAAGGGCCATTGTTTTGGGATATGCAGAGGCCTGATAGCAGTAAGAACAGCTTTTGCCTTGAATGTCATGATAGCGAGAACCATTTTACACCCTTATCTGTAGCAGCGTTGATTTCTCAAGATGTAACTACGCAGATGGATAAACGTCGTCAACCAATGCAGCCACTCAGGCTTATGATGGGAAATACTCCTGAACTTTTTGATAAGTGCCAATTTAATGAACTAATTGGATCAACACTGGTTGATGAATGTGTGCTAGGAACGCCTCGACGTGTTGAATCACAAAAGAAATATCGCATTAAGCACGTTGCGACTGGGTTACCGCTATTTGTTCAGAATATTGCTAGACATGGATATCCGTTAAAGCTGACCACGCGAGAAGCAAGTGACTGTAATGCTAATAAGTGCGATTTTTGGGTTGAAGATCTTGATAATGGCTATCAAGGTATTAAGTTTATTGATGTTGATCTAGGCCATAAATCTCCTATTGGTGTAGTCAGTGATAACATTGATAAGAAACTTAGGCGAAGTATCTCATCAAATTGCGGTTCATTTACTTGGCGATGTGATTTTACTATTATCGAGGTCGGACATGATCACTTCCAAATAAAAAGTGGTGATATGGCACTAACAAATATTCAAGGTGTTGCTGTATTTATTCCACATAATGAATGTCGAGGTTTACAATGTGAATTTCAGTTTATTGTTCAGGAAAGTCGTTAATTTATTTTTTCATGATTTATTTGTTAAACCGATAACAACATAAACTTAAAGAGCTCCATCATATTGGATGGGGATCTTGGCAATATACTTATGTTGTGACTGTAGTGGCACAATAAATTTGGCCACTACAGTGGGTCCATATCATTCGTTAGGGTTTTAAGAAGCTCAGAGATGTATTTCACCTCATTGTTATTCATTAGAAAATTAAATTTACTTTGGTTGCACCACGAGCTTGAAGCTCTTCCACCAGTTCTTCGACGGTGGCGGTTTCAAGTGACGAATTAAAAGGTGGTATTTCATCACCTTCAGCTTCTTCACCAAAGAGGGCTTCATTAAGTTTTTGCCAAGTTTGCATTGTAGGTACAGCCTCGCCACGTTCATATCTACCTGGAAATAAACAAAAATAAACCAGGCACCCACTTTTATTTGCTCGTTTTTCAGTCATTGCCTATCTTTTATCTATCTATTCAAAAGGTAGGCAAGTCTCATGGCAACGGCACGTAAAAGGCAGGTTAGTCTAGTTGATACAAAATACTATCACTGTATTTCACGGTGTGTTCGCCGTGCTTTTTTGTGTGGTGACGATACAGTAACTGGCAAAAGTTATGAGCACCGCAGGCAATGGGTAGAAGATAAACTACTGGCACTTGCCAAAGTATTTTGTATTGATGTGTGTGCTTATGCTGTGATGAGCAATCATACCCATATTGTTTTGTATGTTGATGATAAAAAAGCCAATAGACTGAATGATAAAGCCATACTTATTCGTTGGCACAAATTATTTAAAGGTACACTGCTTACGCAAAAATATTTGCAAGGGGATAAGCTGGATAAAGCGCAACAATTCTTTTTAAATCGTACCATTGCAGATTATCGCACTCGACTTGCTGATATCAGCTGGTTTATGCGCGTGCTCAACGAAGACATTGCCAGAAAAGCCAATAAAGAAGATAACTGCACAGGCCGATTTTGGGAAGGGCGCTTTAAATCGCAAGCTCTGCTTGATGAAGCGGCGCTGGCTGCATGTATGGCCTATGTTGACCTAAACCCCATCAGAGCTAAAATGGCAAAAACACCAGAAGACTCTGCACACACCAGCGTTCAAAAGCGAATTAGAGCAGCCAAAGACGCTAAACAACCCAAGCAACTCGCCCGTTTTGCAGGAAGCCCAAGAAAACACATGCCCAAAGGTCTCCCCTTTGAACTTAAGTCATACCTTGAGCTGGTTGAGCTAACAGGCCGCTGCATGAGAGAAGATAAACGCGGGCACATAGAGCAGCGCACACTGCCTATTTTAGAGCGACTAAGCATAGCGCCCGAAAATTGGCTAAAGCTCACAACACAATTCACCAAAGTATTTAAAGGTGCTGTGGGGCGAACTAACAAGCTTGATGACTACTACACGCATTTAGAGGTAAAACGGCGAACCAGTTTCAGTCAATGCGAAAAGCTACTCGGCTAAGCCAATTTAGCATCCACAAAGTAAACCACAATAATGCTGCAAGGTAGGTAAAGCTGCGCTTGATACTTTGCAATTATCACCAACCCCCGCCTGATTGAGCTAAAAATTGCAGCGAAAAAGTACTTTTGGCGTAAAAATATCAAACGTACTGGCTTTAAATGATAATAGTTTGAATTTAATTATGGCTGTCTTTTTATTTTTATGGCTGTCTTTTTATTTTTGCATAGTGAGGCTCTCTTATTGCGATCGCATCGCAGCCTACTTTTTCCATTTCCTTATTTAACTTGAACTTTTTTAAGCATATAGTAGGTTAGCTAGCAGTTACGGTTGCTGCATTAAGTCAAATGCTTAATTACTCAGTCTACTAACGTATGCGCTTAAGACAATTACCATTGTTTAAGTGTAAGAAATTAGATGTAATGGGGTAAAAATAAACGTTGAGCAATGTAGGGAAACTAAAATTATAATAAGTAAGCAGATTAAACTAGCTGATTTAGGTAGAGCCGCTAAAAATAAATTCCCATAGCATAAATAAGACCAACTCTGTTACACCGAGTGGCTTGCAGCACAGTTCACAATCGATTATGCAATACAAATTGCGTGTCGCATAAATACTAAAATGTTATGGCTTAATGAGTCTTAATAAACAAAGGGTTAGTCAGGTGGTAGGTTTTAAAAAGTGGATTTTTTTGGTTGGAGCTTCCATATCATTCAGTTTATTTGCTGAAAAAAGCCCAGAAGAAGGACTTATTAAACCAAGCACTAACAGTGCAAAAATTAACAAAATTGTTGATAGTTATGTTTCCAGTCATGCATTTGATGGCGGTGTAATTTTGGTTGCAAAGTCGGGAAGAGTTATATACGAAGGTTCTTATGGGTTAGCTGATCGTCTATTAGATAAACGGATCAAGAATAATGACTCTTTTCAAATAGCTTCATTAAGCAAGCCAATAACCGCAGCATTGGTACTTAAACTAGAAGAGCAAGGAAAACTAAAACTCGATTCGACTCTCGCAGATTATTTTCCAGAGTTTAATAATGCGTCAGGTAAAAAGGTTACCTTACATCACCTTTTAAGTCACACTTCGGGTCTTCCTAATCATTTTGCTATCGACGGGTGGTTTAATGAAGATTTTCATAGAAAAACTTCGGAGCTGGAATTTACGAGTTTAATTGCAAAGCTATCTCCCTTATTTGACCCCGGTGGAGACTATCTTTATTCAAATCTAGGATATTTTTTGTTGGGAAAAATTATAGAAAAATCGACTAAAGAATCATATTTAAGGAGTATTCAAAAGTATATTTATGAACCATTAAATATGATGGAATCTGGTGTTGCACTTGGCTTCCAATCATATGCGGATAAAGTCAGGGGCTATCAATGGAAAGTAGGCGGAGGATACCAAGAACAAATCTCAAAGAATATGTCTTTATTTGGCGCTGGGGCAAGCATTTACACAAGTGTAAATGATCTCCATAGGTTTGATTTGGCACTATATGGAGATGATTTTCTAAGTGATAAAAGCAAAAAACGTTTATTTTCCCCACAACACCCTTACAGTTGGCGCATAGAAAATATCCCTATTACCCAAAGCCTCGAAGTTAATGCCCACACGTATGATGGAAAGTTTGATGGGTATAGCGCAATGATGACTCGCTTCATAGATGATAAGCACAGCATTATTATTCTAAGTAATACAGGTATAAGCTATTTTTTGAAACAGCAACTTACTCTCGATATTGCAAGTGTTTTATATGGTCAAGGTGCTCCTAATCGTAAAAATGATCTAACTTTATCTTTAATCAAAGGCGTGGTTTCTGGTAACTTTAATCATATATTTAACAGTTTAAAGGCTGAAAAAAACAATTTTGATTTTAACGAGCAAAGCTTATCGTCATTAGCGTTTGAGCTTCTTTGGGCTAATATCGCAAGTGATTCTTTGAAATTGTTTGCTTTTATCAATAATGAGTTTCCAAATTCTTCACAAGCCAAATTAAATTTGCAGCGAGCATGCGAGCACCAGTTTGCAAAAAATGCAGAAAATAGAGTGCGTATATGTAGCTAGTGCTTTTTTAAAGTGAGACTGTCCTTTCAGGTTTTTACGTTACTTGGACAGATAAATTGGAGCTGTAAGAGTAATAGGTCAGGGCAAGAATGCGAACGTATTTTGAACAATACTAAGTAAATTTAACTCATCTTGTCTACTGTGATCTTATAGAATAAAGGGGTCATATCGCTTACTTCATAATACTTTATAGTAACTACTTAGCGATGATAGCACTAATGGTGACACATACATTTGATTAAAAAGTATTCTGAAGCAACAAACCTTACCTCAATGCACTTTATATTGTGCTAGTAATTTCTAATTGGGTAGCCGGAGGTCTCAAACCCTCAGCCTCCAAAAATTAAACATGAACAAATACTCAAATTTGAAGCCTTGAGTACTCTGCTTTTTATGTATTTTCTAAATGCAGGACGAGTCATTTTGAAGAATATAATTATATTACTTTTGCCTCTTCTTTTATCTTGTACAGGGGAGGCTGAGCAAAAAAGGGTATGGATTAAGCCTGACTCAGTTACGATCACTTGTGATGACTACTCTACTGTTTATTCTAAGCAAGGGATACTGACCAATAATGTTTGGAATAAAACGGCTGCACAGAGTGATGATTGGAGCCAATGTCTAGAAAAGAGAACAATTGATGGTGAGGTTCAATTTGGTTGGTCTTGGTCATGGCCATTCGGGCGCAGAGTTATCTATTCCCAGCCTCAAATTAAAATTGGTGCTTCACCTTGGGCGCCTGAGCCAAAGTTCGACACTTCGTTTCCCTTAAAAATTTCTGAACTTAAAAAACTAGATGTTTCATACCAAATCGAAGTTAAAACAAACGGAGAGCATAATATAGCTACAACTATGTGGCTTATTACTGAAGAGTATAACGGTTCGGAACCTAATAAATCAGTCATTGCTGCTGAAATTATGTTCTGGACATATTCCACTATTGGGCATTTTAATCCAGCGGGTCAAAAACTCGGTGAAATCATGGTTAATGATACTACTTGGGAAGTTTGGCATCAGAAAGACTGGGACGACAAGTCGGGTGTAAATGATAACAAGTGGGTAAATGTTTCATTTAGAGCTAAAAAACTCATGATGTCAGCTAATATCCCGGCACTTAAACTTTTAAAATATGCTATCAACGAGAGGTTGATTTCGCAAAACCTATTTATAGCAGATGTAGAGTTAGGAAATGAGATCATGAGCGGCTCTGGAATCGCGTGGGTAAAAGAGTTTAGTGTACTTTATGAGTAAATCTCTAACAAACGTTGAGGTGTTCAGAGCTCTGCCTCAGCCTAAATTATGTTATTAAACTAGTTCAATTTCTATTGTAAGTTGCCAGTGTGTTAAACCTTAGAGTTCGGGCTCCTAGTTAAATCGTTCTGCTAATACCTTTAAAAAAGCTAACTGAAACAACGGCAAGTGACATTTTTTTATTTAATATGGTATCGAAGTAAACGATTGAACTAAAATAGGAACTCAGCTATGGTTAATGTATTAAAAATGATAAATTAAAGCATGAGTAATTCTATACACTCGTTAGTTTACAAAAAAGGATTTTGGTGGTGTTTGAAAGTCTTGCGATCTATTCAGGGTTAATTGCAACAATTTGGATATTTATAGGTGTATACGTAGTAAGCCGATTCTACCCAGGTTATAGTCACTCAAAACAGTTTTGTAGTGAACTGGGTGCAACTGGAAGCCCAACAGAAAAATTGTCTCCAATAATTAATAATTACCCTTTAGGTTTTCTGTTTTGCTTTTTTGGTTGGTATTTGGTGCAACTATCAAATCTGTCTATTTTAGTTAATATAACTGGCTGGCTAGTGATAGCGCATGGTATTGGTACATGGGTGGCAGGTTACTTTCCAATGGACGCTGATCCATTTACTAAAAATCCAACTTTTAATTGTCAGGTGCACTCTTGGGCTGGTTTTATCATGTTGCTTTCACTCGTTGTGGCCCCAATATTAATAGCCATAAGCCCAACAACTGCAATGAATCCTCTATACTTTCGTATTTTTTCTGTGATATCTGTTATTGCAGCTGTTTATTATCTATTTGCCATGGCTAAAGCTATCAAATCACAAAGTGGTATGGGTATCTATCAACGTATTTCTTATGGAATTCAGCTAATTTGGTTAAGTACTTTTTCATTAGTGTTGGCGTAGTTGTAAACTCGTAAAAGGCTCTAACGCTGCGATGTCAATCAAGACTCACTGAGCTGAAGTGACTTTCTAGGGGCTGGAGGTTACTGGCCTCTGGCTACTTGGTAAACAATACTCTACAGCATTGCTCTATTACAGTAAGTAGCCTTTTCGAAGTCGCTAATATTCATTGCCACATTAGGCACATCTGGAAACATAGTTGTAAGTTTTGAAACTACTTGAAGAGATAACTTTGATTTTTGTTCTGTTGTTCTCCCTTGCATAATGTGAGCAAAAATATGAATGAAGTTTTCTCGCTTATTACCTACCGAATATTTTTTGAAAGGGGTGATCCTAACTTTTATTTCATTTTCATCAAACAGGCCGCTTGCAATTGCGACTAAATGAATTTGTTCAATAATAAATTCTTCATCATAAAATTTGAGGATCTCCTCAGAGCAGTCCATAACAAAGTGTGGCATGATTTATCTCCTTTTTATGGTTGATGATTTTGTGTTCGCCTAACATGGGTGTTGACTTATCAGGAGAAGCCCTCCGTAGACAGATCACCGCTTAATAACTGACTATTATTAAACGATAACCAATAGTGAATGGCAAGGAGGAAATCACGATAGATAGTCTGGAATAAGTCATTAACAAACCAGCAAAAATGATCATTATTAAGTAATAGGTGTTTAAGATTAATAGTGCTATCAGAGCAGTATAAATGGATCAACTGACCATACGCGTCAAATGAAAGTGAATGCGCAATTGCAGTAAACGATTGAACCAAAATAGGAACTCGGCTATGGTTGAAGTATTAACAAATTTTATGGACAGGCATTCAAAAACTGTGGCCAAAATTAGTTGACCACTACAAAAGAAAAGGCAAAAAGAGGTTCGTGGATGATTTCAAGTTTATTTAAATATCGAAATAAGAAATTAATTAAGAAATACTCAATAGAAATGCCAATACAATTGAAGATGAGATTCAAAGAGCAGGAAAGCTTCAGCCGTGATCAAGTAGCTCAAGTCCTTAGAATAACTCAATTAGGTACAGGCCTGTTAAAAAACATCAAACGAGAAAAATATGCTTATGCAATGTTTTGCTCAGAGAGTGAGTTTACCAACTTATATCCCAAGCTTGATTACAAAGAATTAAGAACAGAAATAATCGGTGTTCTTTTTTAAATAAAAAGAAAAAATCATTCAATTTATCGTGTTTGTTACACTCTGCAGGAAATCTCAATTCCAAGTACTTAAATAGCTTAGATTCATTTTCTAGCTATAGTGATTCTGGATATGATGGTTCAGGTGGTGGCAGCAGTGATTAATGCCAAATAAAAGATCGAATTTTAGGCAGGCTTTAGGCTAATTTTATGGGCAGGTAGGCAAATTTGAAATTTTAATTAGCTTGCTATGCTGTAAGTTCTTCAAAAATAATTGCATGCTTTAAGGATAAGGCGATCGGATTAGCAGGAGGCGGCAATCAGTTTGTCGGATACCAAATATTATCACTGCGTTTCAAGCTACTCCTGAATGTCAAGTGGAAAGCCTCTAATCGATTGAATCAAAATAGTAACTCAGCTCAGGTTGAGGCACCAATAAATTAAAACGAGTAATTCTACAGGCTCGTTATATTGCACAATGGTTTATATAGAAAAGGGCGAATATGAAGAGTAAAGTTGTTGATTTTTGGTTTAATGAACTTGAACCACGGCAGTGGTGGGGAAAAAGCTCAAGTTTGGATCTTATGATTCAAACTCGTTTTGGCGAGTTACACCATCAAGCCAAAGCAGGTGAATTGTTTATGTGGCGTGATAGCGCGATTGGCTCTTTAGCTGAAGTCATTATTTTAGACCAATTTTCTCGCAATATTTACCGAGATAAACCAGAGTCATTTGCATGTGATTTCATGGCGCTAGCGTTAGCTCAGTTTGCAATTTCAAAGGGGCTTGATTCACATCTATCTAATGTTCAAAGAACGTTTCTTTATATGCCTTTTATGCACAGCGAATCGAAATTAATTCATACGGAGGCAGTTAAGCTATTTGAGTCTGTAGGGATACTTAGCAGTCTCGACTTTGAACACAAGCACAAAGCTATAATTGACAGGTTTGGTCGTTATCCGCATCGAAATGCAATGTTAAACCGTAGTTCAACAAAAGAAGAGTTGGAGTTTTTGCGTCAGCCAAATTCAAGCTTCTAGAGCTACAACTTAACACATATAGGCCTTAATTATGTTAATAGGCAATAATGTTCTATCTTGGCTATTTTTGCACGGTGACAGTCAGTTTTAAATCAGTAAACAAACTTGTTTACTGCCTCTGTCGATGCGGCAGTTAAGCAAGTAGCATACGGCATATAGATAGGCCAACAAATAGTACGTGGCTGGAAAAGTTTGATTTGCTCTTTTTAAGTAACGGTCTTTTTAAGCTGTACCAACAATTAAGTAAAATGGTCAGAATGTTTGCATCATACTATTTTACAGTAAATATGAACGTACCTTGTTGAAATAGCTTTAAAATGTTTAATTTTGGCAAAAGCATTTTCAACTAGGTGACGGTATTTATATAGACACCAATCCATCTCTTTGTTTTTCTTAGTATTACCTTTACGCCGAGGTATCACTGCTTTACCGCCCGTTTGCTCTGTTAAAAAGTCTCTAATTGATTGTAATAACCTTTATCGGCAATGACGTATTCGCTTTTAGGTGAATTGGCTATCAAACTTTCAGGCATCACAAAGTCGTTTCTTTGACCTCCTGCTATTTCAAAATGAAAGCTATCAATGGCTAAATGAATTTTCGTTGAAAAACCACTACGGCTTTTACCACTCGATTCGTTCTTTTTACTTTGTGCTCCACTACTATGCTGATGTGTCCTTACAATGCTTCCATCAATAACTAGCCACTCACTGTCAGTAACATAGGCTAAAGCTTTAAATATTTTGTTTGCAAAATGCACAAAGGCAGAGAGAGTGTTTCTAGCTAACTTATTGGGCATTACAATTAGTTAGCCAGTTGACATAATTAGTAGGGAGTAAACCACTAATCTGATAAAATCCAAGTTTGCCAGTAATTATGTTGATAGTGCTGGATTTACCTAAGACTAGGAACTATTTTGACCAACAATGATATTTTACGACGTATTCGCTATATATTTGATTTAAAAGATAATGTAATGACTGAAATTTTCTCTTTAGCAAATGTTAATGTAACCAATGCACAAGTCTCTCAATGGCTGAAAAAAGAAGAGGAAGAGTCTTTCGTTGAACTTAGCGATACTGAATTAGCTGTATTCCTTAATGGTTTCATTAATTTAAAGCGTGGTAAGCGCGAAGGTGAGCAGCCTAAACCTGAAGATAAGTTAAGCAATAATATTGTCTTTCAAAAGTTACGTATTGCTTTGAACCTCAAAGCTGAAGATATTTTAGAGACCCTGCAATGTGTCGATTTTCGGTTAAGTAAGCATGAACTCAGTGCGTTTTTTCGCAAGCCTCAAAATAAGCACTACAGAGAGTGTAAAGACCAAATTCTTAGAAACTTTTTACTTGGCCTTCAACATCAGTTGCGCCCAAATAGTCATAAAACCGAATCATGATAAAACGCTAAACAGAGGTTTAGCTTTATTAAGTCTAAGCTGGGTTAAGCATTAAAGGTGCAGCGACTGATGTGTGCGTTATTTGTGCCTTATTAGTCTCGTTATAACATTCGTTATAGTCATTCATACTTCTGTCAGGTTTTATTCTCCCTAATCTAGTCTGACAGAAGCAAGTTAAAAGTTACTTAGGTTGCTCTACTAACACCAAGTGATGTTACTGCATTTTATCCAAGTATTGTTGTGTACTAAATCTTTAGTGAATGTTGCAGTGCACTGGCAATTTCTTGTGAGCGAATAGCCAGTACGGATAAGAGCGTATCACTTAAGCCATGAGTTGACTCTGACAAGCCTTGGACAAAAATAGGCGGAGCAAAGTTTGGTCCAGTCTTAACTTGGTAATTTCTGTTTATGGTAAAGTCACCTAAATGCTCTTGTAATGGCGCTAAAATAGGGTTGTTTTTGGGTCGTTGATACCCAGTTGCAAGGATCACAAGGTCATATTGCTTACTTGTGGTTATGCCAAGGTCTTTGTTTAAAACCGTCAGTTCTATTTTGTTATTGACCGATTTAGCCTGTGTAATTCGGCTATTAGGATTGTAACTATGTTTTTGCTTTTTAGTTATTTTTTGCATATAAAAGAGTCGGTAGACTTGGTCAAGCATATCAGCATCAACAGCAGAATAATTGGTATGTTTATAAGCTGTGAGGAGTCGTTGCCTTTCATTGTGTGATTTTTCAAACATTCTGTTGGTTGTTGAAGGGTTGAAAACTTCATTTACAAACGGACTTGAGTCGGCGGGTCTCATAGCATCACTTTGAAACAGTAAGTCAACCTCTCCATGATCATATCTATTATTTAAATCTAAAATGGCTTCAGCGGCACTTTGTCCGCCGCCAATGACTGCGACTTTTAATGGCCGGTTTTTGTCTATGGCAAGCTCAGACAGCTTACTAAGGTAATGACTGTGGTGAAATACTTGGGCCGAATCTCGCAGGCCTTGAAATGCCGCAGGTATATTTGGGCTGCCGCCAGTACTAAATACCAAAGAGCGAGCGAAATGAACATGGTGTTCACCGTTACTTGAAACAGTGTCTATTTTTAGCTTAGTGACATTACTCCCTTCATAGACTGGGTGGATGGCTGTTACATTATTGTCATAACTGCACTGTTCACTAAAGTGTGAAGCAACCCAATTTAAGTAATCGTTAAACTCTAATCGACTGGGGCAAAAGGTGCCTAAATTGATAAAATCTATCAGTCTGTTATGGGTTTTCAAATAGTTTAAAAATGTATAGGGGCTTTGTGGGTTGCGCTGTGTGACTAAGTCTTTTAAAAAGGAAACTTGTAGGCCACTTTGGTCGGTGATTGTATCACCATGCCACTGGTACTTAACTTGCTTATCTAAAAATAAAGCATTGGTCGTTTTATTTTGCTGGTTTGCTTCTTCAAGCGCAATCGCCAGAGCAATATTTGAAGGCCCGAAACCGACACCAACTAGGTCGTAGGTTGCGTCATTTGTTTGAGTCATAAATGTTCCTTGTCACGGGTGTAAAGTGTGATGTAGTCAAAAAAGCCAGTTCCTTGGCTTTTTAAAATTAGTGTTGAGTCTGCAAAAAGTAACGCCGCTAGCGTTGAGCGACTACCCAAGGTGAAATACTGTTCATCTTTTCAGTCGTTTCTGTGTGCTCGCGTGATGGTGTCGAGTCTTTAACAATACCAGCCCCAGCTTGTAGCCAGTAATTATCACCATGGCTTAGCACGCTGCGCAGCACCAGCGCCGCATCCATTTCACCCTCGCTGTTTAGTTTGAAGATAGCCCCTGAATATAATCCCCGGCTGCTTAGTTCATGACTGCAAATTTGTGCAAAAGCAGGCGCTTTTGGTATGCCCGAAGCGGTTACTGCCGGAAACAAACTGGTAAAGGCATGCCACGCGTTATAATTGGGTTTTAACTGCCCACGTACTTTGGAGGCTAAGTGCTGTACTGAGCCACGTAGCTTACGTGTCATAAATTCATCGACATGTACGGTGGATGGCGTACAGACTTGCTCCATTTCATCCATAGATAAGCGAACAGAAATAGCATGCTCATGCGTCTCTTTCGGGTCTTTAAGTAGCTCATCAAAAATAAGTTTGTCTTGCTCCATGTCACCTTCAAGCCTTCGAGTACCAGCAAGCGGCTGGGTTGTTAGCATGCCGTGCTTGTCTAGCGCCATAACAATCTCAGGGCTAAAGCCAGTGGCTTTCCAGTTTTTTAACTGCATGGTAAATGAACGAGCAGGAGTATTGTTTTGTAGCCCATACAACCATGTGGCGGTTAAGTCAGGTGTAAAATGAAGCGGTACTTTACGAGATAAAATAACCTTTTCTAACTCGTTATTGTTGATAGCAGTTACTGACTTTCGTACTGCGTCACGATAGCGTGGGTCATCTGTCACAGTAACGGGTTGGTAGTTGAGTGTACTTGCCAGAGTTACATTATTTAAAATCGCCTGTGCCTGCTTTTGCAGCGCATTATTGGTTGTTTTGATTTCGTAATGATTGTCTCGTAGTGTTACAGACAGTTCAGGTTCGCATAAAAAAAGCAGAGGCTCTTTCTCGTCAAGCTCACCGTGTTTGAGTAGCTCAGGGGTATGCAGTGCATATGCAAATTCAAAACAAGCCCAACCGCATACTTGCCAGTTACCTTGCCATTGCTTTAATTGCTCATGCAGTTCTTGTGCTAAGTCTTGAGGAGCAACACTGATACTTTTAACTGTCTCGCCTGTTTTCACTTCTATGTAATTTGCATATACAGTGATTGCACGTTGAATACCACCTGCATACCAACATTCGCCTTGGTTTTCGTAAACAAGGTAATCTGCAAATAAATTGCTATCTGCCAAAGCTGCAGCTTGGTTTAGCACTGATTGTTGTGTTGAGTTATTAGAATAATTAAGTTCACTGTTGCTATTCATATTCAAAGAAACCTCCTTTTAGATATCTGAAACAATATGCTGTTAAGGCTTGAAATCATACATCAATTAAATGATAATGCAAATGATTGTCATTTGCTTAAAGGAAATTATTTATGGATGCTGCTCTGAGACTTAAGTTGGCAAAACAGCTAGCTAAAGCGCGTGGATTAAAGCAAAGCACTAATGGAGGTAGCGAGTCTAATACGGTGCAATTGACTATTCCCGTTTTAAAAAACACAACATTGCAACCGAGCATGGTGTCTCATGCTCAGGAGCGAATGTGGTTATTACATCAATTAGACCCTACATCATCTGCATTCAATGTTTGCGTTTTATGGCATTTTGAAGGTGATCTTGATGGTGGGGCAATACATAGCAGCTGCATAGAAATCACTAAAAGGCATAATATTTTCAGAACGATATATAGGGCTGATGCTACTGATGGTGCACAACAGCAGGTTTTAGATAGGCTTGAACCGCAATGGGATTATATTGACTTGAGTGGCTTGCCAGCAGAAGAGCAACAACAAAAGCTTCACAATTTAGCTCAAGCGCTTAGTACACAAGCATTTGACTTAGCCTGCTTGAGTACTTTAAAGCTCACATTAGTAAAGCAATCTCAAACACAACATACATTAATTATGGTCGGACAGCATATTGTTTGGGATGGTCCATCGTTTGGCATTTTTGCGCAAGAACTTGGCTATTTTTATAATCAGCTAGTGCAAGGGAAAGAGGCAAAGCGTAAGCCTTTGCCCATCCAGTATGGTGATTTTGCAAGGTGGCATAGAGCAAAGTGGCAATCAGATTATGATATCAAGCAGCAACATTTAGACTATTGGCGCAGTGTATTAACACCACTGCCAGAGCCAATAGACTTTCCCACCGATTTACCTCGTACTGGCAATGAAAATGAAGCTGGTGGGTGGCTAACAGCAAACCTAACACAGCAGGCGACTCAAAACCTGCAGGTATTTGCTGCTGAGCTAAAAATCACTGCATTCGAGGTGGTTGTGGCTGTGATTGCTATTTTTATGACTCGACTATCACGTAGTTCAGAAGTGACCATTGGCACAGTCGCTTCATTGCGTAACTTACCAGAGCAAGAGCCGTTAATTGGTAATTTTGGTAATGTTGTACCACTGCGTATACCTGTTGACAGTACTCTAGACTTTGCCACTTTTGTTAGTGCAACTGCTGCGCGTTGTCGACAAAGTTTTTCACATGCCGATCTGCCATTTGAGATACTACTCAATGAATTAAAAGTGCCGCGGGGTCATAAGCAAAGTCCACTGTTAGATACTATGTTGACCTTTTTAAGTCGTGGTATGGCAGCGCCTGATATGTCAGGGGTAGATGTATCTTGGCAAAAACACTTTAATGGCACAACGCAAACAGACCTTTCATTTGATGCATTGCTGATAAATGGGCAACTACAATTTCAAGCAACATGGCGCACATCGCTATATCACACTAAAACTATAAAAAGTCATTTACAGCGCTTGTTGGCTTTAATTGAGCAATGTGTTAATGAACCTCGCAAAGTGCTTGCGCATCATTCGATATGTAATTTAGCCGATCGCCAGCAGCTTGTATGGGGCGACAGAGGTGACGCGCAAGATAACGCAGAGCAGACATTAGTGGATGTTTTTGAGCAAACAGTGTTAAAAAATAAAGATGAAACTGCTTGTGAATTGCGCTCAATTAATGCTCATTTTCCCAGCTCTGCGCTGACCTTTGCACAGTTAAATGCGCAGGCTAATATCATTGCTCGTTGGTTAATTTTACAAAATGTCGGTCCTGAAGATAGTGTTGCCATTAGTTTGGGCAGAACCGTTGATTGGTTTATAGCTATGTTGGGGGTGCTCAAATCGGGTGCGGCATTTTTACCTATTGACCCCGCTTATCCTCATGAATATAGAGCTCGGGTTGTATCACTTGCACAACCTAAAGTTGTCATTTGTGGACAAGCAGATAAGTTTGATACCGGCAACCAGAAAATCACTCTGGCGTCAATTAAGTGTATTGAACATGCCATGCAGGCAACATCAAATGCAGCAGATGATGTTTTGCAATCAGATAGAGTGCGCCCGTTAGGTGTTAAGAATATTGCTTGCTTAATATTTACCTCTGGCTCAACTGGCTTGCCCAAAGGGGTTATGGTGCCTCATTCGAGTTTGGTGAACTTGTTTAACAGCCATAAGCGAGATTTATATAACCCAACTTGTTTAAATACCAACAAAACACAGCTGAATGTGGGCCATGCATGGTCGTTTGCATTTGATGCTGCTTGGCAACCCACATTATGGCTGTTTGCAGGGCACAAAGTGTGCTTGTTTGATGCTCAAACGATGCGAGATCCGTTAGCACTGGCAGAGTCAATTATTAGCCAAAAATTGGACTTTATTGAGCTAACTCCCAGCTTGCTAGAAGAAGTACTTCCTTGGTTACGCTCTGGTTTTGATTCTGCAAGTGGGCAAGCGTTATTACCGCATGTACCGGCAGTATTAGGGTTTGGTGGTGAGTCGGTTAAAAGCTTATTATGGCAACAGCTTGCCATGCTTGATAATACATTGGCTGTGAATTTATATGGTCCTACTGAGGCAACGGTTGACACTATGATTGGCTTCGTTGAGCAAAACACCAAGCCAAATATTGGTGTGCCTGTATCGGGCGCTAAAGTGTACGTTCTTGATGAGTGTATGCAACTATCACCAATAGGCATTGCGGGTGAATTGGCTGTTTCTGGCTCAGGGTTGGCGCGAGGATATTTAAATCGGGGTGACTTAACGGCAGAGAAATTTATTGCCAACCCATTCTCATCTCAACACGAACGCCTTTATTTAACGGGGGATAGAGTGCGTTGGAATGATGCCGGCAAGCTTGAGTTCCTAGGTCGCATTGATGAGCAAGTTAAAATTCGTGGCTTTAGGGTTGAACCATTGGAAGTGGAGTCAAACATAGAGCAGCTTATCAAAAGCCCATGTGCGGTTATTGCTAACGAGATGTCTACTGGTACTCACCTTATTTGTTTTGTAGAAACAGCAAGCGCACATGTAATTGATGAAGCTAGTACCATTGCGACCTATAAGCAACTATGTGAGCAAGCGTTACCTTCGCACCTAATACCTAAATATTTTGTATTGGCAACTAACTTGCCTAAGTTACCAAGCGGTAAAATTGCCCGTAAACAGCTTGAAGTACCTAAAAACATTGAAAAAACCACCATAAAAAAACCAACTACTGAGCTTGAAATTACTTTATGTCAGCTATTTTGTGACGTTTTGGGACTAGAAAGCATCGGTGTTGAGCAGGGCTTTTTTGACTGCGGCGGAGATAGTATTTCAGTGATTAAATTAGTAAGCCGAGCGCGCAAAAAGAACATATATTTATCACCAAAATTGGTATTCGATGCAAATACAGTTGCCAAAATAGCCATGGCGTTAGCGGGCAGAGGGTTAACAGGTAAGGCTGAAGCGGTTAAGCATGATGATGTGTTGGGCGAGGTTTTCAGTACTCCTTTAATGCGCAAGTATTTATCAACTCAAATACCTTTACAACGATTTGCGCAATTAGTGTCAGTCACGGTCCCAAGTGGGGTGTCGGTTGTCATGCTGAATAAATTGCTCAATCATTTAGTAGCGCACCATAGTATGTTGCATGCGACATTGGCTTACCCGCAAAACGATACAATACCGCACTTAGAAATCACTCAACCACCGCAGTTTAAAACTTACTGCAATGCGCTGTATCAACAAGTTGAACAAGGGCAGTATCAGTTAATAAATAGCGTCGACAGCGATGATACATTAGCGCAGTATTGCAACGCGCAGCAGCTCGCACGAGCGCTATGCAACCAGCTATCTCCAGAGCATGGCACCATGCTATCTAGTTTTTTAATTGAGTCAAAAGGTACTAAGCACAAGAGTGTGTGGATAGCCGTTAATCATCTGGTGGTTGATACTGGCTCTTGGTTTGTGCTGATAGAAGATTTGGCAACGTTGTTTGAACAGTTTAGCCATGCACAGACGTTGCAACTTGAGCCAACCGCGACAGCGTGGCCAACATGGTCTAAGTCACTGCCTAATGTGGGTTTGACGCAACAAATCTATCAGCCGCACAAAGTAAGTACCTTGGCCAATACCGACACAATCAGCTGGCATATTCCACTGTCTAACAAAGGTTGCCCAGTTCGTCACATTGCACAACAAAATCATCTTCCTTTAGCAAGTATGTTGCCTGCACTTGTAATGATGGCATTACAAAATGCACAAGCAATGACGGCTGATGGCGATTATACATTGATATTAGAGAGACACGGACGAGAGGCTATTAATGCAACCCAAGACTTGTCACGTACTGTTGGCTGGTTTGCCAAAGAGACTTTTGTCCCTATATCGGTTTCACCTTGTTTTGATAAAGCAACACGTCAGCAAGTGATGAGACAACTTATCGCACATGTGAGTTCAATCATAGCCCATGATGTATCGCTGTTAGAGCAAACAACAGTCAAGTCTGAACAAATAGCAAATATGACGTCGCTCAGAGTGGGGTTTAACTACTTAGGTGATGTGTTAGAAGGCAGTAGTGATGATATGTGGCGCGTCAGCCCTTTATTAGAGCAAATTAAAAGTGCTTCGGGCGAGCATTGGCCTATTTTGAATGATATAGACTTTAGTGCTTATTATGCTCAAAAAGAGGGGGGTAAGTCTTTATGCCTAACCGCAATATTCACTGATAGCTTGACCAACACTGACAAGCTATCAGATTTTTACACTTCTCTTATGGCGCTTGTCAGCTTGCTTGATGAGCGCAGCCACAATGATAATAATCAAGCGATTATTGCAAGTTCGCAGAGCATGCCAGTAACGCCATTACAAAAAACTATGTTGCAGCAAATATCAACGCATAGCGATCCGTGGACATCATTTATTACCTTGTCTTTAAGTGCTGAGCAAGCACCGTGGCTTAATGAGCAGTATTTAAAAACTAATGCAAGGCAGTTATTAACACAATTTGATGTATTAACAACAAGTTACAATAAAAAAACCTACCTATGTCAGTTTCATCAAGGACTAGTGCCTGATTGGCAGAGTGTCGATTTACGAGATTTTGAGTCAAGTGATGTTATGCACGAAGCTCAACGGAATGTCAGTCAATGGCAACAATTTCAATTCGATTTAACTAACCCACCATTATTGAGATTTTTATGTCTGCAAGTGAGTGATAATACTTGGCAGGTAAGTGTGCATTGCCATCATCTATTACTTGATGGTTGGTCGTTACCGAAGTTGTTGAGTTGTTGGCTAGCACCCACGAAGCAGCTGCCGACTATAGCCCAAAATGCAACTTGGCATGCATACCTAGATTGGTTAACTAAACAAGATTTTACTCAGAGCTGGAAATATTGGCTCAAGCAATTCAAAGGGTTAAAGCGTGCGAGTTTGATTGCACCGCAACGACTGCATTCTAGCATCACAGTGGATATATCGAAAACGCTGGCGAGGGAGTTTAGTGAGCGACTGAATATTGCGGCGCATCAAGCAAAAGTGTCATTTGCGACATTGCTGCAACTTGCGTGGGCTCACACAGTGTCAGAGGTAGTCTCATACTCGGATGTCACATTTGGCTTATTTGACTCTGGCAGGGCAACTCATTTTGATGGTATCGAAACTTTGACTGGCTTGGTAACACAGTGTGTACCTCTACGACTGGATGTAGAACAACCGTTGATCAGCGCTTTGGCACAAATCGAATCATCTCGCTATGACTGGCAATCTTTGCTGCCGCTGGATATGGAGGTCATTTGTTCTCAGGCCGGTTTTGCACCTGTATTTGATACTTTATTGGTGGTTGAAAATGCCTTAAATGCCCAGCGAGAGCATGCTGAAGAATATGAATTGACACAGAATGAATACGTCAATTATGGCTTGGCAGGTGTGAATGATATTCAATGGCAAGATTCGGTGGGCTATGCCTGTGCCTTATTTGTCTATCCGCACAAACAAATCAAGCTGCGATTGAGTTTTGATGCCAGTGCGGTTACTGAGCACCGTGCTGAGCGAATGGTTGATTGCTTTGTAACAAAGCTGACTGCAATCGAAGCGAGCATTGCTGATGATTTGGTGAGCGACAATCATACAGGTACTATTTCAATTAATGTTACGGAGTCTATTAATGAGTAACAATATTTTCGATAACGAGCACATTTCATTTTTGGTTTTAAGCAATGATGAAAAGCAGTATTCACTTTGGCCAGAATCTTGTGCTATCCCTGATGGTTGGCAAGTCGTATTTGGCCCTCATCAACGAGATGAATGCCTGCAATGGGTCAATGTTCACTGGTGTGACTTACGCCCAAAATCACTGCAAGTGCAGGAGTTAAGTTAACCGATGAAGCAATTAAAAGGAGATTTTGACAGTATAGCGTCGTTGTTTACTCGATTTGCTAGGCATGTTGAATTACAGCCAAATAATGTTGCAGTAAGTGATGAGCATACGACGTTAACCTACTCAGAGTTAGCACAGAGTGCGACGCTTAAAGCGCATAACCTTAGGTTACGAGGTGTTAAACCTGGCGATAATGTTGGTATTTTATTAAATCGCTCGGTACAACAAGTCGTATCGGTTATTGCTATCTTGCAGCTTGGTGCTTGTTATGTACCGATTGACCCAGATTATCCAAGTGAGCGAGTCAATTGGATTTTAGATGCGGCACAGCCCAGTGCGATTATTATTACCCAAGATATTGCAGCACGATTTGCATTGTATGACATGGGTCATGATAAGCGACATTTACACTTAGTATCTGCTGAACATATTGATACCGAGCTGCAGCTGCAAAGTGATGTGTCTATTGAGCCTGTAAGACCTAATTGCCCTGCTTATATTATTTTTACCTCAGGCTCTACTGGCAAACCAAAAGGGGTTGCTGTGGGGCATGAGCAGGTATTAGCGCTACTTGACAGTGCCTTGGCAAAAATGGATGCGAGGGCTGGTGATGTATGGACCTTATTTCATTCTTTGGCGTTTGATTTTTCAGTATGGGAACTGTGGGGCGCTCTGAGTACGGGAGCAAGGCTTGAGATTGTACCGAAGAGTATTGCGTGGTCAGCATCAGCATTTTCAGACTTTTTAATAGATAAAGGTATTACGATACTCAATCAAACGCCCTCAGCATTTTATGGCTTAATAGATGTGCAAGGTAGTCTTGATAACACCGCCGAACCTTTGCCATTGCGGTACGTGATATTCGGTGGTGAGGCATTAAATTTAGATAGGCTCAAAAGCTGGTGGGCCAAATATCCTAAAGGACAGCCTGAGCTTGTTAATATGTATGGTATCACTGAGACCACCGTGCATGTTACATGGTTAACTTTACAGGAACATATGGACGCTTTGCAAAGCCCAATTGGCATTGGCTTAGAAAGTTTAGAGGTTATCTTGCTCAATGAAAATCTTGAGCAAGTTCATGAAGGTGAAGTTGGTGAGATTTACGTTGCGGGTGAACAACTAGCATATGGTTATCTTGGGCGCGCAGATTTAACAGCAACACGGTTTGTGGCAAGCCCTTTCCACCATGGAAAACGATTGTATCGTTCGGGTGACTTGGCTATGCGACAAGGCAGTAATTTGTATTACTTTGGCCGAGCAGATAGGCAGCTAAAAATACGAGGTTTTCGTATCGAACCGGCAGAAATAGAAGCCGTTTTGGAAACGCACAAAAGCGTTGAAAATGCGTTTATCATTCCCACACCCGTTAATCAGCATGGTTTAGTCGAAGGCTTACTGGCAGTACTGACAACCAAAGAGACTGATATTTCAAGTCAAGCACTCAAGGCACAGCTCAAAAGCCATATTGCTGAGCAACTGCCTGCCCATTATCTACCGACCGACTTTTTATTTGTTAGTGAATTGCCGTTAACGATAAACGGTAAGTTAGATATCGCGTTACTTCACAAACAGTGGCTATCAACGCAAAACACACTTAGCACTAAGCTTGAGCAGAGAATGCAGTTACTTAATGCTAGAAAACAACAATTGAACAATGCCGATGTTTAAACACAAAGGTACACAAAAAGTCACCAAGGAAAGAAATAAAGATGAACGATAAAACCCTTACAAATATTGTGCTTAAGCTTCAATCGCAAGTGGTAGAGCGATTAAATCTAGCGAAGCACTCTATTAATGAAGACAGCGACTTATTTGCTTTGGGGCTGGACTCATTGTCACTGATGTCTTTGGTATCTCAATGGCGCTCACAGGGTATTGACGTCAATTTTTCTCAGCTTGCAAAAACGCCTACTTTGATTGCATGGGCAAGGCAAATACGTGCAGGTGAAGATAAATTACAACAGGCAAATCAAACGTCACTCAATGGGTTACCAAATAACCGAATTGGTATTCAACCACATGCACCATTTCTACTTGCACCGATGCAATATGCCTATTGGGTAGGGCGTAACAAAAACCAACCTTTAGGTGGTGTTGCTGCACATTTATATTGTGAATTTCAGCTTGAAGCAAACAAAGCTGCAGAGTTTATTGACCCTGTACAATTAGAAAAAGCGATTAATCAATTAGTTAAAAGGCATAGTTCATTAAGACTCATTGTTGATGCTGAGGGCAATCAAATTCATCCTGCGACCTATGAAGCATATAAAGTGATGGTTACTGATTTGACTCAATACTCGCAATCGGATGCCGAAAATGAGTTGCAGAGATTGCGAGCATTATACTCAAGCCAGATGTTAGATATTGAAGCCGGGGAAGTCTTTTCTTTAGCATTAAGTTTATTGCCAGACGGTGGAAGTCGACTGCATTTTGACATTGATATGGTTGCTGCTGATGCACTGAGTTATCGAACATTATTAAAAGAGTTAGCGACACTTTATGGCCTTATTGATGCGCCTTTAGCTGAGTTACCCTTGAGTTACAAAGATTGTCGTACGGCAGCGAACCAGCAAGAGGCGTTCATTAAAGAAACATCAGGCAAGTGGTGGCAATCGCGCATTGCGAAGTTACCTGAAGGCCCCAAATTACCACTTGTTGAGAGTTTAAACACACAGCCAAACACCACGCGTCGACATTTTCACTTTGACCAAGCTTTAAAACTTAAATTCTATGAGTTGTGTAAAGCAAATGGGGTAACGCCCTCATCTGCCTTGGCGACAGTACTGGCAGAAACTATCGCAGGTTGGAGTGTCGAACCTCGCTTTTTACTGAACGTACCATTGTTTCAAAGACCGATGGGACAAGCTAATGTTTCAGGTGTGGCTGGTGACTTTAGTAGCTCAATTTTGGTGGATGTTGATGCGACTGGACCAGTTAAATTTTCACAATTGGCGCAACAACTGCAAACACGTATGCATGAAGACGCAGCACATGCTAATTATAGCGGGGTACATGTACTACGTGACTTAGGTCGAGCGAAAGGGAAACAAGTCACAGCGCCAGTTGTGTTTACGAGCGCCTTAAATCTTGGCGAGTTGTTTGCACCTGTGGTGGCTGACGTGTTCGGTGAGCCGATTTGGATCATTTCTCAAGGGCCGCAAGTTTTGCTCGATGCGCAAGTCACAGAGCTAAATGCAGGCGTGCTGGTAAATTGGGATTGCCGAGAAGATGCCTTTGAACCTGGAGTACTGGATGATATGTTTGCCTATTTTAGACAAACAGTTGAGAGCTTGGCAAGCAATCCATCTTATTGGCAGGACAGTATAAAGGTAGGTTTGCCTCAAGTGCGCACGAAGCCACGAAATGCAAATGTAACGGCGAGTAGACAGGTTGTTGTGCAAAAAACGCCACCGCGTAACCCATTGGAGCAAACCGTCGCAGCACTTTGGCAAGGTGTACTTGAGTGTGAAGAGGTTTTTGTTGAGCAGGATTTATTTGCCGCTGGTGGAGACTCGGTGTTGGCAAGCGCCTTAATCGCGCAGTTACGAGAAGTATTTGGTAATCATGCTATGGATATGAAAAAGCTGTTTTGCGCGCCGACTATTGCTGGAATAAGCGATACGATATTAACAGCGTGTGATAGCGAAGAAGTGGAAAGTATCGCGCAAGTGTATTGCGAAATATTGTCTTTAGATGATGAAGCATTGGCTGCACAACTGGAGGCGCAAATATGAGTCGCAATTTTTTATTGGATCCAGAATTAACGCCTTGGCCGCAAACACGAGTTGACCAATATATCAGCAAAGGTGTTTGGGGTGAGCAAACCTTATGGCAATGGATAGCAGAAAAACTCGCAGATTATGGCAATCAAACCGTGTTAAGTGGTGTTAGCTCAAGTAATAGCGGTGAAATATCTCTGTCTGGATTAGCGTTGCTCAAAAATGTACATTTTTGTGCCGTTAATCTACAAGCAAAGGGGCTAAGCAAAGGCGATAAAGTCATTGTGCAGATGGCTAATAATAATGAATTTGTGGTGCTGTTGTTTGCATTGCTATACATCGGGGTGATACCCGTGATGGCATTACCGGGCCACGGTCGAACAGAGATCAGTGCATTTGCAGAATTGACTGAGGCTAAGGCTTGGTTTGTCAATGACAAAGCAACCAGCTTTGACGTGGAAAAATTAGGCGTTGACTTACAGGCACAGCTACCAATTCTACAGGTGTTTGTTGAAGATGTGGCCTATACACAACATATCAATCTGAGTGAATTGTTTGCACCTTGTGCTGATCATGCCTTTATAGAACCTGCCACAGTTGATTGCGGCAGTATTGCATTGCTGCTGTGCTCTGGTGGAACAACCGGGATTCCAAAGCTAATACCCAGAACTCACAGAGATTACATCTACAACGCCCAGGCAAGTGCCGACGCTGCAAACCTCAATAGCAGCGATGTTTATCTCGTGGCCTTACCTAGCGCACATAATTTTCCGTTGGCGTGTCCGGGTATTCTTGGTGCGCTTTGTGCAAAAGCGCATGTTGTAATGGCAGCGCTGGGAGCGCCTGATATTGCCTTTGCGTATATTGATAAGTATCAGGTAACGGTCAGTGCTTTGGTGCCTAGCTTAGTGAATGCGTGGTTAGAGTATGCCCAAGTGGCTGTAACACCCGGTGCAAGCCTGCGTTTGTTACAAGTTGGTGGTGCCAAACTCGATGAGCGAATTGCTAGGCGTATCCCTAAAGAGCTTGGGTGTGAGTTGCAGCAAGTGTTTGGGATGGCTGAAGGACTATTAAATTTTACACAAAGCCAAGACCCACAAATTTTGAAGTATAAAACGCAGGGGCGACCACTAAGTGAATTTGATGAGGTCAAAGTAATTGATGAACATGGTAATGCGGTTGAACCGGGTCAAACAGGCCAGCTTTTAACACGTGGCCCTTATACTTTGAGAGGGTACTATCGCAATCCAACAGCTAATAAAAGCGCGTTCACAGCGGATGGCTTTTACCAAACAGGGGATTTAGTTAGGCAACTAAGGACAGGCCATCTGATGGTGGTGGGGCGCATTAAAGAGGTGGTGCGCCGCGCAGGAGAAGCGGTTGCGGTTGAGACCTTAGAGGCTTTATTAGTCGAACATGAAAGTATACAAGATATCGCCGTAGTAGGTTTGCCATGCAAATTACTGGGCGAAAAAACCTGTGCTGCCATTGTGCTGTCCAAGGGGGCACCTCAGGGAATAGAGATCAGTGAAATTAGGCAGTATTTAACAGAGCAGGGCGTTGCACGACATATGCTCCCTGATACGATGAGCTATGTGACAAGCATACCTATGACGGCTATAGGCAAAATTTCTCGAAAAAAACTAGCTCAAGAAATCCAAACAAAACAATCATAAATGTATAAAGGAAAATCTAGATGACAAACTCTTCAACTTCACCTCAATGGTTAGCTGATGAATATGAGCAAGGAAACGATGGTCAGTTTAAAGCGGCATTAGAGGCGCTTGATAAAATATCAGATGCAACTTTTCCTGATGAGCGCAAAGCGGTTGATGTGGGCTGTGGTAGTGGCAAATTTGCAGCATGTTTAGCACAACAAGGCTGGCGTGTAGATGCAACTGATGTTTCTGAATCAATGGTAGAAGCCACACAAAAACGGTGTATTGATTTACCTGTTAATGCTGCTGTGTGCGATGCAAGTAAGCTGACACTTGAAAAAAATCACTATGATTTAGTCACCAGTTTTTGGATGCTTCATTGGCTTGTTGATGCAACGCCTACGTTAAAGCAAATGGCCGATGCGGTAAAAGAAAACGGGTATGCTCTATTGCAATGGAGCTGTGGTCAGCCAAGAGCGCAAGGTTTTGTACTCAGAGATACCATTCAAGAGGTATTTGATAGACCAAAGTGGAGCTCTAAGCTTAAAGCTGCGCCTTTGACTATGTACCAACTCCCCATCGAAGATGTGACTGCTTTTTTTGAAAATAAAGGCTTTGAAGTGATCTCTGTGCGTGAAAATGTGCAAGTTGGTGGAGGCGAAACGCCAGAAAGCCTAAAGCGTGCTTTAAGATCCGCTGCATTTGCTGCGCAAACCGTGGTATTAGGCGATGAGGTGGATGAATTAATTGATGAGTGTCTTGCACTGCTGATGCAAAGAAATGCACTGCAAGTTGCTAATACTGAGCTCGTAGTTAAGCGTAAACGTTAGCTTGCTGCTAACAGCTGTGTGCTTGTCACAGCGGTTAAAAGATGGCTGAGCGAGTTATAGATTTAAGGAAAATGACTATTTTTACAGAACAATGTTTATTGCAATCAATTGATAGCCGAGTTGTGGCCTATACGCAGCAGTTAATTCAATTTGAGTCAATCACGCCTAATGACATGGGGTGTCAAACTTGGATAGCAAATAAGTTAAAGCAGCTTGGTGCTGAGATTGAACATTTTGAATGCAATGAGGTGAGCAGTTTAATTGCAACGATAGACTTAGGAGATGGTCCTGATATCGCCTTTTGTGGTCATACCGATGTTGTACCTATAGGTCATGAAAGTAAATGGGATGCACCGCCTTTTGCAGGTGAAATAATTGATCAGCACCTCATCGGCAGGGGAGTTGCTGATATGAAAGGAGGTATAGCTGCCGCTTTGGTGGCGGTGGAGGAAATCATCAAGCAAGGCACATGCGCTGGAAAGATATGGTTTTTGATCACCAGTGATGAAGAGGGCGAAGCGGAGTTTGGCACAAAACATATTGTCAATACGTTATCTCAACGTGATCAGCAGTTCGACTTTTGCATTGTTGGAGAGCCTACATCTGACAAAGTCTGTGGTGATACAATAAAGGTAGGGCGAAGAGGCGCGTTAAGTTTTGATGTCGTAATTAACGGAAAAAGCGGGCATGTTGCGTACCCAGAACAAGGTGTAAATGCCATTCATTTAGCTGGTGAAGTTGTACAGAACTTAACACAATATGATTGGCAGCAAGGTGAAAGTCGCAGACCTAGTACTACATTGCAAATAACCCATATAGACTCTGGTAAATGGAGTGATAATGTCATTCCTGATCAGGTTAAACTTAGCTTTAATGTTCGTTTTACAGAGCAATTTGACGAGCAGTCATTGATTAAAGTGGTTGATAAGATCGTCCGTAAAAGCACTTTGGATTATACTTGTAAAGCCTATCGTGGTTGCGTCCCATATTACTGTGATGAACCCACACGCTCAGAATTATCTTTCGTTAATATATGTCAGCAGGCAATCGCACAGTGCATTGGTGAAATACCAAGAATATCAACAAGTGGCGGCACATCTGATGGTCGGTTTGTGCGAGATATTTGCAATCAAGTGATAGAACTTGGGCTCACCAATTCAACTATTCATCAAGAAAATGAGCGAATTCATGTTAATGAGCTCAGCACCTTGTCCATTGTGTACTTCACAATATTTCGTAACGTGCTTGGTATGTAAAGTAAGTATCATCTGTTGTGATCTTGTTTAAACAAACATCGAGAAGCGGTTAAACAGTTTCTCGATGTTTGTAATTTATTCGCTGCTGCATTGTTTGGTGATGAGTGCATCTAATGTATTTGTATTAATACTGTCCGGCAGTAAATTTTTAGCTGCAAGCCAGTCAATTGCTTGTTCAATTGATGCTAAGATAGCCCCATCAATACCAAATGCTTTTTGTACGCTCATTTTACTCATTCTTGCATGTTCAGAAGGTGGAACGACAATAAGCATTGCTTGCACAAGTTCTTGCATATTTTCAGCCCCCCCTTCAGCCAACCATTGTTGCGTGATAGGTCCTGCTCCTTTTGGGTGAACCAAAGATGGCTCATCAAGGTAGACCCTGAGCACACAGAATGGGCGCTTATGAGCAAACCAAGTGTTCCACTTTTTTAGAGATTGTTTATGCATATCTAAATCACAGTTGCCCTGTGCAACGCTCACTGCTAGTGGCCATAGGCTGTCATCAAATTTAAGAATTGCCATAATTATCTTACTCACTAAGTAAAAACAAAAAAGTGATGCCGGGTGTTATGCCGACATCAATCAGTAGATTAGAAATTATACTCAAATCCAGCACTGATAGTACGAGGTTGATTGAGTACTGCTTTGTCAAACGCACTGTTTGGCTTATCACTATCTGCTGGGGCTGTACCCGGGTAGAGTGCAATAGGTGTATCGTTATCTAGCAAGTTTCTAATACTTAGATATAACTTAGTATCGTCATTAACATAATAATTAAAGCTCGCATCGACACTGATAAAACCATCAGTTTTGCTCTCTTGTAGGTTGGTAATTGTGGTATACCAACCATTGGTGTAATTTGAACTGATATTGGCTACCCAGTTTTTCGCTTGCCAAGATGCACCAAGTTTCATAGATAAAGAAGGCACCATAATAAGTGAATTGCCTTCTAAGCCTGAGTCAGGGTACTTGCTTATTTCAGAGTCTAATAATGCCAAGCTACCATTGATAGAAAGTTGCTGATTGAGGGCCCATCTACCCGTGAATTCAGCGCCAATAGTTTGCACTTGCTCAGCATTACGAACGACAAATGCTTCATCTCTGGTGTCGTTGGGGGTTAAATCGAAGGGCAATTGCATATCTTTGTAATCTGAGTAGAAAAAGTTTACAGAGGTATTAATATCGCCATTTAAAAATTGTTGTCGGCCATAGAGCTCCAAAGAGTTTACATATTCTTCGTCATATGAATAGTTTACGATTGGCATAGCAAAAGTAATACCTCCGCCTCCAGCGTTGTAGCCTCTAGAAAACTGTAGTCCTATCAAGTTGGTATCGCTAAGCTCATAACTTAGGCCTAGCTTAGGCAACAATGCACTGTAGTCATTATCTGCTTCAATATTAGCAATTGCTCTGCCAGGGTCACCACCACTGCGTTGTCGTGATTCTTTTTCATATCTTAAACCAGCAGTAAGCTCTAATTTATCAGAAAGTGGCACTGCACCTTCAACATAGGCTGCGATACCGTCGGTTTCATCTTTAAAGCTTTGTTTGGCTATAAATTGGATCCACTCGTCTTGCTTTGCTTGATACCAGCGTGTGCCGATCACCACTTCGCTGCCGTTTTGAGCGGTATATCTAATTCTTGGTTCAATTACATGCTCGGTTGAGTCAACTTCTGCTTTACTACCATCAGGGGTGGACTTTCGAGTAAAAGTAAAGTCGGTGATTGACGCAACGGCTTCAAAGCTTAAGTTGCTATAAAAATCATGGCTAAATTCGACCCCTAAACTTTGTGTGTCGGTAACATGCACAGGTTGCGCAGGGAAGTTTGAGCGCAGCTTTGCAAATGGTTGGTCTACTATTTCGCCATTAGGGCCCGAGTATTCGTTGTCAGTTAATGTAAAAACTAAGCGAGTATTGTTTTCATTTTTAGGTACGTACATTAATTTGGCACGTACTTGAGCGCCGTCGATATCCGCTGGGTCTGCTACTCCGGGGTAAGCGTCATAGGAAACAGGAGAGCGTTTTTGAAATTTATCTGCTGCAATTCTAAATGATAACGTGTCCGTTAGCGGCTGGTTAAATGTTGCTGATGCTCTTTTTTGATCTAGATTGCCCCCTTCAACACGTATTGCAAATTGCTGTTCAAAAGTGGGGTCGTTTGTTTGTACTCTGACCGTACCGGCAATGGCATTACGCCCTGCAAGAGTACTTTGCGGGCCTCTTAAAACTTCAACTTGTTTTAAATCCCAAATGCCAATATCGCTGAAAACAATTTCATTATAGGTCGCCGATCGCCCATCAATTTGCCAGTTTAAGCGAGGACGACTTCCTGCAAAAAAGGCATTGGCATTTTCAGCAGGTCCGGTGCCATCAACACCACGTACACTCGGTGCTTTACCCGTTCCTGTGACCATGGTGATATTTGGGATCTCGCTGAGAATGTCTCTCACTGTTCTAAGCTCAGGTCTAATAGCTAGTAATTCACTGTCGATAACGACCACACTATTACCTGTTTGTTGCAAGTTTCTGGAAAGTAATTCACCAGTAACTTCAATTATGGTCATGTCTTGGTGGGCTTGGTCTGGTGTCTGTAAACTTTGTTGAGCTATCGCAACTTGAGCTGTTGAACTTACAACTGCCAGAGAAATGACAATATCCTTGAGTTTCAAATTTTATCTCCATTGAATGTGAGTGTTATTGAGAATGGTTATTATTATAATTTACTTTAAGGGCATAAAACAATCTCTAATTGTTCGATTGTACCCTTTCCTATATTTGTGTTTTTTAAAGCGTGATTTCTCATATTAAAGTCTGTATAAAAAGACAAAATTGAAATGGGGGAATGACGAATGACCAAAATTGCTATTTTTGGTGCCAATGGGCGAATGGGTAAAGTGCTGTGTGAAGCGTGCTTAATGTCTAATGACTCAGAACTTGTTGCTGCATTAGTGCGACAAGAGCATGCACTCATTGGCAGCGAAGTTACGCATTTGATAAGCCAAGGCAAAACTGCATTAACCTATACAGGCGAATCTGACTTGGTAAATGATGTGGATGTAGCCATTGATTTTACACTGCCACTTGGTATGAAAAAGCACTTATCCTTAGCAATAGAAAGAAAGCTGCCTATCGTAATTGGTACAACGGGGCTCACTGCTCAAGATATGGCTGAACTCAAAGCAGCAGCGAAGCATATTCCTATTGTGTTTTCTCGTAACTTCTCGGTCGGTATTAATATACTGGAAAACTTGGTTAAAGTAGCGGCTCAGACCTTGAATGAAGACGTTGATATTGAAGTGTTTGAAGCACATCACAGGCATAAAGTTGATGCACCTTCGGGCACTGCATTGATGATAGGAGAGGCTATTGCTGAGGCTAAAGGATGGGAGCATGAGCAAGTAGCGCGGTACGATAGAACGACAGAGGAACAAGCAAAAGCTCAAAATGAAATCGGGTATTCAGTGCTCAGAGCGGGCGATATAGTAGGAGAACACACAGCTTACTTTGCAACTATGGGCGAAAGGCTTGAATTAACTCATAAAGCAACATCTCGCCTTACCTTTGCTACTGGTGCTGTAAGGGCTGCGAAGTGGTTGAGAAATAAGCCAAATGGACTTTATGACATGCAAGATGTGCTTGGATTGAAGTAGTAAACATGGTTTTTTGGCGCTTTGGTGTGTTTTTTTAATAAAACACGATGTTTTTAATGTTTTTGCTTGTTGGATTAGACGAATCTAAGAAATTACTATAGACTATAACGAATTTGCCAAAAATTAATAACTGCGTGTTACCAAGCGCTTTGTAAACGGGATGAAAAGCGTAACAGCTTGCTCCCGTTTTTTACCATTAGGAGGTTAACTTGACTAAATCCGCTCTGTTAGTCCTAGAAGACGGCACAGTGTTTCGCGGTACTGCAATCGGTGCTGACGGTATGTCAGTCGGTGAAGTAGTATTCAATACGTCTATGACTGGTTATCAAGAAATTTTGACAGACCCGTCTTACGCGGAACAGATCATAACGCTGACTTACCCACATATCGGTAATACCGGTACTAACAGTGAAGACGAAGAAGCGGACCAGATCTGGGCTAAAGGCCTAGTGATCCGTGATTTGCCTTTGCTTGCCAGTAATTTCCGCAACGAGCAATCATTAAGTGACTATCTTAAAGCTCGAAATATCCTAGGGATAGCTGATATCGATACGCGTAAGTTAACTCGTATTTTACGAGATAAGGGTGCGCAAAACGGCTGTATAATTGCCGGTGATACAGTGGGTGAACAGCACGCATTAGAGGCTGCAAAATCGTTCCCAGGTTTGAAAGGCATGGATTTAGCCAAAGTGGTGTGTACAAAAGAGCAGTACACTTTCAAAGAGTCAAGTTGGGCCCTTGGCGAAGGGTTTAAAACCCTAACGGCAGAAGAAGAAAAGTTTCACGTAGTCGCGTATGATTTTGGTGTTAAGAAAAACATCTTGCGTATGCTTGTAGACCGTGGCTGTAAATTAACGGTAGTGCCTGCAGAAACCTCCGCTGCAGACGTGTTGGCACTCAACCCTGATGGTATTTTCTTATCTAATGGCCCAGGTGACCCTGAGCCTTGCACTTATGCCATCGACGCAATTAAAGCATTCTTAGAGACTGAAACACCTATTTTCGGTATTTGCTTAGGTCATCAATTATTGGCATTAGCATCAGGTGCTCAGACGGCAAAAATGAAATTTGGACACCATGGTGGTAACCATCCAGTTAAAGACTTAGACCGTAACGTAGTTATGATCACAGCGCAAAACCATGGTTTTGCGGCTGATGAAGCCAGTTTACCAGATAAGCTACGTGCTACGCATGTATCATTGTTTGATGGCACGTTGCAGGGTATTCATCGCACAGACAAGCCAGCATTTAGCTTTCAGGGTCACCCTGAAGCAAGCCCCGGCCCACATGATGCGGCGCCGTTGTTTGACCATTTCATCGACCTAATGCACAAGCATAGAGCTTAATAGAGCGGAGTAAAAATGCCAAAACGTACTGATATTAAAAGCGTTCTTATCTTAGGCGCAGGGCCAATTGTCATTGGTCAGGCGTGCGAATTTGACTACTCTGGTGCACAAGCATGTAAGGCGCTAAGAGAAGAAGGCTATCGAGTTATTCTTGTAAACTCAAACCCAGCAACGATTATGACAGACCCAGAAATGGCTGATGCGACGTATATCGAGCCTATTCACTGGGAAGTTGTTGAGAAAATAATTGAAAAAGAAAAGCCGGATGCAGTGTTGCCAACAATGGGTGGACAGACTGCACTTAACTGTGCGCTTGATTTAGATAAGCACGGTGTATTGGCTAAACATGGCGTTGAGCTAATTGGTGCAACTGCTGATGCCATTGATAAAGCGGAAAACCGCGAACGTTTCGATGTGGCGATGAAAAATATCGGCCTTGAGTGTCCGCGTGCTGAGATTGCTCACACAATAACAGAAGCGCATGATGTACTGACGCGTATCGGTTTCCCATGTATTATTCGCCCTTCATTCACCATGGGTGGAACGGGCGGCGGTGTTGCTTACAACCAAGAAGAGTTCGACGAAATTTGTACTCGAGGTTTAGACCTGTCGCCAACCAGCGAGCTGCTAATTGATGAGAGCTTAATCGGTTGGAAAGAGTATGAGATGGAAGTGGTTCGTGATAAAAACGATAACTGTATTATCGTGTGTTCAATCGAAAACTTCGACCCTATGGGTGTTCATACCGGTGACTCAATCACCGTAGCGCCAGCGCAAACCCTAACTGACAAAGAATATCAAATTATGCGTAATGCCTCGATGGCTGTTTTACGTGAAATTGGTGTAGAAACGGGTGGTTCAAACGTGCAGTTTGGTGTGAATCCAGAAGATGGCCGTGTGGTTATCATTGAGATGAACCCGCGCGTATCGCGCTCATCAGCATTAGCATCAAAAGCAACGGGTTTCCCGATTGCTAAAATTGCAGCCAAACTTGCGATAGGCTACACACTTGATGAATTACAAAATGATATCACAGGTGGTGCAACACCTGCGTCATTTGAGCCATCAATTGACTACGTTGTAACGAAGATCCCACGTTTTAACTTTGAAAAGTTTGCTGGCGCGAATGACCGTTTAACGACTCAGATGAAGTCGGTAGGCGAAGTTATGGCGATTGGCCGTAATCAGCAAGAGTCACTACATAAAGCATTACGTGGTTTAGAGGTTGGGGCGACTGGTTTTAACCCGATTGTTGCGCTGGATGACCCTAAAGCCAAAGAAACGATTATCCGTGAATTACGCGAACCCGGTGCTGAGCGTATTTGGTATGTTGCCGATGCCATGCGCCATGGTATGAGCGTTGAAGATGTATTTGAGTTGTCTAAAATAGACCCTTGGTATTTGGTACAAATTGAAGACATTATCAAAGATGAAGCGACTATTGCCGAAGTTGGCCTTGCAGGTTTAAATAAAGACTTTTTACGCCGCTTGAAGCGTAAAGGCTTTGCTGATGAGCGCATTGCAGAAATAGCAGGTGTATCTGAAAAAGAAATTCGTAAAAAGCGTCATCAGTTAAATATCGTGCCAGTGTACAAACGCGTTGATACGTGTGCTGCTGAATTTAGTTCAGACACCGCGTATATGTACTCTACCTATGACGAAGAGTGTGAAGCAAACCCGACTGACAACGACAAGATCATGGTTATTGGCGGTGGTCCGAATCGCATCGGTCAAGGGATTGAATTTGACTACTGTTGTGTACATGCGGCGCTTGCAATGCGTGAAGACGGTTATGAAACTATCATGGTTAACTGTAACCCTGAAACTGTTTCAACAGACTATGATACGTCAGATAGATTGTTCTTTGAGCCAATCACCCTTGAAGATGTGCTTGAGATTGTTCGTGTTGAAAAGCCAAAAGGTGTGATTGTGCAGTATGGTGGTCAAACGCCATTGAAACTTGCCCGTGCACTTGAGGCAAATGGCGTGCCAATCATTGGTACTTCTCCAGATGCCATTGACCGTGCTGAAGACCGTGAGCGTTTTCAGCAAATGGTTGAGCGCTTGAATTTACTACAACCTGAAAATGCAACGGTGACATCACTTGAAGAAGCGATTGCCAAGTCACAAGAAATCGGTTTCCCATTGGTTGTTCGTCCATCATATGTACTCGGTGGTCGTGCTATGGAAATTGTTTACGACGAAGATGATTTACGTCGTTATATGACTGAAGCCGTGCAAGCGTCAAATGAAGCACCTGTGCTTTTAGACCGCTTTTTGGATGATGCAATTGAAGTTGACGTAGATGCGATTTGCGATGGTGAGCAAGTTATCATTGGCGGCATTATGGAGCACATTGAGCAAGCGGGTGTTCACTCTGGTGACTCAGCGTGTTCTTTACCAGCACATTCATTATCTGAAGAGATCCAAGATGTGATGCGCAAGCAAGTGACAGATATGGCTCTTGAGCTAGGCGTAATCGGTTTGATGAATACACAGTTTGCTGTGAAAGATGGTGAAGTTTACTTAATCGAAGTAAACCCACGTGCTGCGCGTACCGTACCGTTTGTGTCTAAAGCAACGGGTGTTGCATTGGCAAAAGTAGCCGCTCGTTGTATGGCTGGTCAATCATTAGCAAGCCAAGGTATTACTGAAGAAGTTATTCCACCATACTACAGTGTAAAAGAAGTGGTATTGCCATTTGCTAAGTTTCAAGGTGTAGACCCATTACGAGGCCCTGAGATGCGCTCAACAGGTGAAGTAATGGGAGTTGGTGAAAACTTCGCCGAAGCGTTTGCAAAAGCGCAATTAGGCGCGGGAAATGCTTTACCGCGAGGTGGTCGCGCGCTACTATCTGTGCGCAATAGCGACAAGTCACGTGTTGTTGAACTAGCTAAAATCATGTCAGAGATTGGTTTTGAGTTAGATGCAACAAAGGGTACTGCTAAAGCGTTAGAAGAAGCAGGCATTGAAGTGCGTCGCGTGAACAAGGTATACGAAGGTCGTCCTCACATTCTTGATAGAATCAAAAATGGTGAGTACAGCTACATAGTAAATACCACCGAAGGTCGCCAAGCGATCGAAGACTCGAAGGTGTTACGTCGTGGTGCGTTGCAACATAAAACAAACTACACAACCACGCTTAACGCAGCATTTGCGAACTGCTCTGCACACGCTGCAGATGACAGAAGCACAGTAAATTCTGTACAAGAGCTACACCAACGATTGAACTAAGAACTAAACCAAGGCCAAAGGGCCTTGGTGTTAAGTGAGATACTTATGCAATCAATTCCGATGACAGTACGAGGCGAGCAGTTGCTTCGTGATGAACTAAACCATTTAAAATCGGTTGTTCGTCCACAAATAGTTGCCGATATCGCAGATGCGCGAGAGCACGGCGACTTAAAAGAAAATGCTGAATATCATGCAGCGCGTGAACAGCAAGGTTTTTGCGAAGGTCGAATTCAAGAAATTGAAGCGAAGCTTTCGACTTCTCAAGTCATTGACGTTACTAAGATAGAAAATAACGGCAAGGTTATTTTTGGTACTACCGTAACTATTTGTAATGTCGATACAGATGAAGAACTAAAATACCGCATCGTGGGCGATGATGAAGCTGATATTAAAAGTAATTTGATATCCGTTAACTCACCGATCGCACGTGGCTTAATAGGTAAAGAGTTAGATGATACAGCTAATATTCAAACACCCAATGGCGCGGTAGAGTTTGAAATCATCGAAGTTGAATATCTATAACTTATTTATTGATTTAGTTATAAAAAAACCGAGCTTAGGCTCGGTTTTTTTATTATGTTATCAGCAATTCCCCTTGACTCAGTAGTTGCATTTGTGCGAATTTTAGAGACGGACATACTATGTCTTTCTGCCTGTGCAGGTTAAACAGAGGTTTGAGAGTCAATGTATAAAAGCTATAATAATTAACCGCTAAGATATTTCAGTTCTCACTGAAGATATTAAATGGAGTTTTGATAGAAATGGATTATTTAAATACCGCTTTTACTTTCCCCACGCTTATATTTAGCGTCTTGATGCTTATCGTACTTTGCTTTTGGTTAATAACCATTTTTGGTTTTGCAGACATTGATATGTTTGAAGCAGATCTTGAGTTAGAGGCCCAAGGGCAGCAAGGAGATAGTGACGTATCAGGCTCAATTGTTAAATTTGGGTTTGGAGATTTACCAATTACTGTATCGATATCACTTGTGGTTATGTTGAGTTGGTTGGTGAGTATGTATGCCCATCAAGCCTTTGCTTATTTGCTAGGTGATGGTGTTACGTTTTATGTCATGGGTGCCGTGATGGTATTAACAAGCATAGCAGTTGCAGTACCACTTGCGATGCTATTGGGCAAACCCTTAGGTCGTTTTTTTGAAAGTAAAGAAACGGCCAGTAAAGTGGATGTGCTCGGAATGGAGTGTGTTATTGCAACTTCCAAAGTAACCCATTCTTTTGGTCAAGCACGAATTACTTTTCAAGGTGCTGAACAGCTCATTGAAGTAAGAGTGCAAGGAGAAGAAGAGTTTAAACGAGGTGATACGGGCGTATTAATTGAGCATGATAGTACAACACACAGTTATGTGATAACGACTAAGCCTTGGTAACTTCACAGTGTAATTCAATCTACAAAAGATAAATAAGTTAGGAAAGAACATGGAATTTATAGACAATTTAATGCCCGTTTTTACAATTGTTGGGGTGGCAATATTAGTTATCTTTGCAATTTTGCTGATGGTAGGGAAGTTTTATCGCAAAGTTGAGCAGGGGCAGGCATTGATCATCAATAAGATGAAAAATGAGCCTGATATTACTACGACAGGGGGCATTGTTTACCCTGTAATTCATAAAATGGAAGTAATGGATATTTCTACTAAACGCATGGTGTTAGAACGCCGTGATAAAGGCGGTCTGATCTGTAAAGATAATATCCGTGCTGATATTGCAATTACTTTTTATATCCGTGTGAACGAGAATAAAGAAGATATCTTACGCGTTGCTAAACAAGTAGGTTGTGCTCGCGCATCTGCACCAGAGACATTGCAAGAGCTATTTGAAGCAAAATTCTCAGAAGCATTAAAAACAGTCGGTAAGCAATTGAATTTTGTTGAGCTATTCACACATCGTGATGAGTTTAGAGACAAAATCAAAGAAGTGATAGGTCAAGATTTATCAGGTTATACACTCGAAGATGTAGCTATAGACTACCTAGAGCAAACTTCAATTAGTAAGCTTGATGCACAAAATATTTTAGATGCTGAGGGTATTCGTCGTATTACTGAAATGACTGCTGAACAAAATGTATCGACCAATCAGTTAAAGTGCGACGAAAAAGCGAAGATTGAAATTCAAAATCAAGAAGCGACTGAGAAATCCTTGGAAATTGAGCGTCAAAAACAAGATGCTATGGCACGTCAAAGTCGCGAAATTGAAACTGTCAAAGCCAGAGAGCAAGCAGAAGCCGAGCGAGTGCGTCAAGAAGAGCGATTAAAATCAGAACAAGCCCGCCTTGAGACGGACCAAGCAATCGAAATTGCACAGCAAAACAAGCAACGTGAAATTGATATAGCAGAGCAAAACCGTCTGCGCGTACTGGCTATTGAAGAAGAAAAAGTTGCACGTTCAAGAGAAATTGAAGTAATAGAGCGTGAACGAGAGACTGATATTTTACGCATTAATAAAGAGAAGGCACTAGAAGTTGAACGCAAAGAAATAGCTGATGTGGTCCGTGATAGAGTGATTGTTGATAAAACAGTGGCTGAAGAGCAAGAGCGGATCAAAGATGTGCAAGTGATTGCTGAGGCTGAACGTGAAAAACAAGCGTTAATTATTCGTGCCAAAGCTGAAGCAGAGGAAGCACTTGTAAAAGACATTGAAGCTGCAAAGGCGCAAGAGCAAGCTGCTGAATTCAAAGCCAGAGAGCTAGAAAAAATGGCTGAAGTTGAACTGAGAATCGCAAATCAGCAAGCTGAATCTATGAAAATTCTAGCGCAAGCTCAGCAGGTAGAAACCGCCGCTCAAGGTTTAGCAGAAGCGGATGTTATTAAAGCGAAAGCAGATGCTAATGCAGCACATGGTGATACTGAAGCACATGTATTGCGCATGAAGCTTGAAGCACAAGCACAAGGTAATCGTGAGATTGGCTTAGCAGATGCTCAAGTGCAAACTGCGATGGCAGAAGCGGTTGAAAGGCAAGGTGAAGCCGAGGCGGTTGCACTTGAACGCAGAATGTCGGCTGAAGCCAAAGGGTTAGAAGAAAAGTTAACTGCGCTGAATGCCATGAACCAAGAAGCCCGAGATTATGAAAGTTACACCATGGAGCTTAATCAGCAAAAAGAGCTAACATTGGCACAGATTAGCGCCAATAGAGATATTGCTGAGCACCAGGCGCAGGTGTTAAGCAAAGCGCTAGCAGATGCAGATATTAATATCATGGGCGGTGATGGCCAGTTCTTGAAGCAGTTTATGGGGGCAATTACTCTAGGTAAATCGCTTGATGGCTTAGTGGATGAAAGTGATACAGTGCAGAAGGTGTTTAAAGGGCACTTGTCTGGAGAGCGCAACTTGATAGAAGATTTAAAAGGTTTACTTGCCGGTGCAAATGGGTCAGCCGAAACCTTGAAAAACTTTAATATGAGTAAGTTGCTAGGTCAGTTAGCAAGTAATACATCGGACGCAGAGAAAGCGCAATTACTTAATTTGTTACAAGGTGCTCAGCAAAGCACAAGTAATGGCGCAGAGCCAATTGAAATTAAAGATTAAGTATTAATTTTCACTATAGAGTAAGCCACAGGAGATGTGTTTGTTAAGTGGCTTCACTCAACCCCAATCAGGTATGTCACTCTTTTATACCGATATGATGATAAATCACACGACAGGACAGTATTAATGACGGATGCAACCGAGCAGCAAGCACTGGAACAGGGCTCATATGAGTTAATTAAAAGACGCCTCAATAACTTTGGTAATCAATTAAAAGAACAAACAGATAAATTGAATAACCAACGTATTGATGAGTTTGGTAATTGTGACCTTAAAGTGGCTGGTCGAGTTCGGGTGCGAACTGAGCACAATTGTATCCCTCGCGATATTGTAATTGTGGGTGATAAAGTTATTTTTGCCTATAACGTGTTCCTTGGGCTTAAAAAGAATATTCATATTAGTGACGTATTTAGCGTTCATAAGCTGGTGAGCCAAAATGAGCACTTTGAAGTTGAACCGTATCCCCAAGAAACGCGGTTTCTGACTGATGCGCGCTTTTTGAGAGATTTTGAAGAGCTTTATACCTACTATAAAGAATCCAGATTGCAGCACCTTTATAAACAAAATGGCAAACTGTTTGCTCTTTTTCAAGTGGGCGATAAGCTCACCGATGTCAAAGTGTTCCGCTGGCAAATTGATGTCGACAATACCATTAATTATATTGATAACCGTGGTGATAAAGACATAACCGTAAAGCAAAATTATGATTTTGAGTGGATAACAACGGACCGTTCAAATCATGTTGAAGGGCGCTTTCCACATGTGAGCTTAGCTGACAAAGTATTTATTGAGTCTATTGGTGGGTATTTAACTGTTAAGGTTGAGAATAATACCGATGATGGACAGGGCATATACCAAGAGCCGGTTGAAGACAAAAACCAGTCTTTAGCTGACTGCACCATTGCATACGCGCAGCTTGGTGAGCTTATATTAATTAAAGCCTTACCTTATAGAGAGAAGGCTTGGCGCTACTATATTTTTAATTGCCGCTCAAACGAGGTACTACGCCAAGATGCAATAGGGGATGCATGTGTTTGCTTACCACAAGATCATGGTATTATTTTTCCTGGTGGCTATTACCTGCAATCAGGGCAGACTCGCTCTTTTGACCACAGCACGGCCAACTTAGAGTTTCATCGACAAATAAAATCGCCCAATGGGGAAGATGTACTGTATGTATTTTATGAGCCGCAAGAGGGGCGTTATGCGCTATTTGCTTATAATATCATTGAAAAAAACCTGCAGAACCCGATTTATTGCCATGGCTATGGGCTCTATGATAATGGCCAAGTATTAACCTTTAAAGCCGATAAAGATGAAGCCGAGCGTATCCACCCAATGCAAATTTGGGACAGTGCGTTTACCTCTGCAGAATATGCAAGCAACACGCCACCTGCCACAACACAACTTGGAAAAATAGGTAATCCAGATTTAGTGAGAGGGTTATCAGACTTATACAGTGTGCATAAGGCAATTAATGAGCAAAGTCCAAGTGTTTATCACTATGAAGACTTAATTGCTCTTTCAAGAAATATATTCGACCGCTACCACTGGCTAAGTGAGCCAGCATTTCAAGCAATTCAAAACACCTTACATGATATTTTTGAAACATCAGAGCAGGTTTTGGATGAGTTTGAAAAAATCACTCAGATCCAAGTTAAAGCAAAGCAGGCCGTCAGTGATATTGAACAAGAATACCAAGCGGTAATTCGTGAAATTAGGCCGGATAGTTTCAAACAAACCGCTCAGTTTGTTGCGGGATTGAACGCTTTAAAGTTACTCACTGGTAAAGTCATAGGCCAGCAAGACATTAAGTTTATTGATTTAAGTGCGCTTGATACGATAAAAGCAAATATTAGTGAAAATATTGCGTCGTTGAGTTTAGCAACGGCAAACTTTTTACAACATGAGCAAGCATTGCAACCTTATCATGACAAGCTTAATGAATTGGCGCAATTAAGTGAACATAGTGAGAGTGTGTCGCAGTTAAAAAACTATGTTGTTGAACTCGATAAGCAAAGTACAGAGCTCGATTTACTTAACCATACAATGCTTGATTTAGAGATTGAAGATAGCCGAGTTAGAACCAAGATTCTTGAAGATATTAGCGGCGTTTATGCTTTGGTAAACCGCGCTAAAGCCAGTATTGAGATCAAGCAAAAAAGCTTGGGGAGTGTAGAAGCAAGTGCTGAGTTTTCAGCGCGTTTTAAGCTGTTTTCGCAAAGTATCACTAATGCATTAAACAATGCAAAAACACCACAAAGCTGTGATGAGCAGCTATCGCGTTTGCTTATTCAACTGGAAGAGCTGGAGTCACATTTTGGTGACTTTGATGAATTTTTAACAGAAATTACAGCCAAGCGAGATGATGTTTATGAAAGCTTTGAAGCACATAAACAAAGTTTAATCGACCAAAGACAGCGCCGTTGCTTAAGCTTAGCAAATGCTGCTGAGCGTATTTTGCAAGGAGTCTCTAGGCGAGCACACGCTTTTACGCAATTAGATGATTTGAATACTTACTTTGCAGCTGATCCGATGATCAGCAAGCTCAGATCATTAACTGATGAGTTAAAATCTTTAGGGGATGAAATACGTGCACAGGACATTCAAGGTAAATTAAAAGCACATAAAGATCAAGGCGTTCGCTCACTTAGAGATAAGCTTGATATTTACACCGATGGTGGCAATACACTGAGTATTGGCAAGCACGCATTTAGTGTAAATAAACAGCTACTCGATCTTACTTTGTTACCACGTGATGAGCAGTTAATGCTGCACTTAACTGGCACTGATTATTTTGAGCCTATAGAAGATGACGCGGCGCTTGAAACACTAAATGCATCTCGACATTTGTGGCAACAATCTTTAGTGTCTGAAAGTGATGAAGTTTATCGTGGTGAGTATTTGGCTGCGCAAATTTTAGCAACGGCTCAAACCCCAAATAGTCACTTATCTTTTGATACATTATTCTTGGCACAAAGCAGTGGTGAGCTATTGAGTATTGTGCAAAACTTTGCACAGCCTCGTTATCAAGAAGGATATGAAAAAGGCATCCATGACCATGATGCACATGCGATTCTTGACGCACTACTTAGCCAAAAAAAGCACTTAGATTTATTAATTTACCCTGCCAGTTGTCGAGTGGTTGCACAGCTATATGCACAGCAGCTAGAGCAGAGTAAACGGCTTGCACGCTGTCATCAAGCCCGCAATGCGCTGTTGATGCACAAGCACTTTCATCGGGAGAGTTTATTCAATCACTGACCGCGCAACTGACAGAAGAATTGCACGATTTTAGTACGTCCATGAGCAATTACTTACAGCTATTAGGTGATGTGAGTATTGAGTTGTGTGCAGAATATTTACTCTACGAATTGGCACAACAAAAGAATGATAATACCTTGTCTTTTGTAGTACATGACGGGGCTAAAAACTTGTCTGACGCATTTACCAATGAAGCAAAAGTTAAAGGATTTGAAAACCAACTGTATGATTGTTGTGACGCGTTATATAATATTGACCATCAAGCGGTGCTATTTTTAAATTGGCTTGAGGCTTACGCGAAACAGCAAAAAGTATCGGTCTTAATACAAATTGAAGCGGCTAATTATAGCTTATTTCATTATCTTAAACGTGCCCAGTATCGAAGTTTAGCTGTGAGTGCGCAAATGCAAGTTGAACAATTAATGGGCCAGCATCGACGTATCAACGCACAAGTACTCGCTGTCGACTATGCTGAATTTAATGCTCGAACCACGGCATATATACGCCAGCAAGTACCAGCTTTTGAGCGATATCAAACTCTAAGGAGTGATATTCTTACTCAACAAAAACGCCGATTACAATTAGATGAGTTTAGAGCCAGACCTCTGAGCTCATTTGTGCGAAACCAACTTATAGATAAGGTTTATTTTCCACTTATTGGCGACAATCTCGCTAAACAAATAGGCGCTGCAGGGAAGAATAAACGTACCGATTTGATGGGTATGCTCTTGCTAATTTCCCCGCCAGGATATGGTAAAACGACGTTAATTGAGTATGTAGCGAACCGTTTAGGACTTACCTTTGTCAAAGTAAACTGCCCATCTATTGGCCATAACCAGATATCGCTTGACCCCTCTCAAGCAATTAATGCCACTGCAGAAAAAGAAGTTTTTAAGATAAATCAAAGCTTTGAAATGGGTAATAATGTGATGTTATACCTGGATGACATTCAGCATACTAATCCTGAGTTTTTGCAAAAATTCATTTCTTTGTGTGATGGCTCACGAAGAGTTGATGGTGTATGGAATGGACAAAGCAAAACTTATGACTTGCGTGGTAAAAAGTTTGCAGTCGTGATGGCGGGTAATCCTTATACTGAATCGGGGGAGAGTTTTAAAATACCCGATATGCTCGCTAACCGTGCTGATATTTATAACCTTGGTGACACGCTTGCAGGCTGTGAACATGAATTTGCTATGAGCTTTATTGAAAATAGTTTAACGTCAAATAAGGTGCTTGCCCCACTTGCAAATAGAAACATGCAAGATTTGTATAAGTTCATAAGAATGTGTCAGGGTGAGGATATTTCACTTAATGAATTAGAGCATGATTACTCGCAAGCAGAAGCTAATGAAATTAAAGCGGTGCTGAGCAAGTTGATGTGGATAAGAGAAACCGTACTTAAAGTGAATGCGCAGTATATTGCCTCGGCCGCGCAAGATGATAAGTATCGACAAGAGCCGCCGTTTAAATTGCAAGGTAGTTATCGCAATATGAACAAAATGGCAGAAAAAGTGGTGGCAGCCATGAACGATGAAGAACTTAATCATTTATTACAGGATCACTATCGAGGTGAGGCACAAACACTCAGTAAAGGAAGTGAAGAAAACTTGCTTAAATTGGCACAGATCAGGGGTACACAAACTGAGCAAGAGTTGCAAAGGTGGGAACAAATAAAACAAGAGTTCCGCCGAGCCAACAAATTGGACAGTACCGGCAGCCCTGCGATGATGGCTGTTGAGCAGCTAGGGTTGGTACATGATTCCCTAAGTTCGATTGCAAATAAGCTAAGTAAGTCAAATTTGAGCTTTGATTACAGCGATGAAATATTGAAACTAATTACACAAATGAGTGAAAACAATAGCTCAGAGACGTTAGCTCAATTGGTACAGGTACTTAGTGACGGGTTGCAGCATGCGCCATACGATAATGCCCTTGTCAAACTATCGCAAGCACTACAAAGCAATGCGGTAGCGACAAAAAGTGGTCATGTACTAATTGCAGATGAGTTTAAACGCTTGCAAGTGGCGATAGAAAGTATTGCTAAGCAGAGGCAATTAGAGACAAGCGAATCGTTAAGCGTACAACAGCAATTAATGAGTGAACAGCTTGCTGAACATAGTGTGTTAGTGCAACAAAGTATAGCTACGCTGGTTGATGCACTTGCTCAGCAGCACTGCCCCGAAACACTGAAAAAAGTCGGGGAAGACATTACATTGGCAATAGCAAGTCATACACAAGTATCAACGGGTCTTGTGCAAAATAGCCAAGCACAGGCCAGTGCTTTAGAGCATATAACGCATGCGTTAAATAGCTTAGTACGTGTAAATGAAGAAAAAGGGCAATTAGCAACGAGCGAACTCAGCTCACAGGCGATGCAAGACGTTTTGAGCTCACTGCACAGCATGACTCATAATCAGGCCCAGCAGGAACACGTAAGTGGGCAAAAAATGCATAGCAGCGAGCCCAACAATCAGCATCAACAGGACATAGACTCGTTGCTACCTAAGCAGCCATTGCCATAATTTGGCATTACCTGTAATTGATGGCATATAAAGTTGTTTTTGAGTTAATGTTATATGTGATATTAAGTTTTAAAAGCCGTATTAGGAATAGACTTTGATAAATAAATTACTGAGAATGCAGCATATATCAGCAATGAATAATTTTAATATAGTGTTGGTAATGGTGGCTATCATGTGGGCCGTGCATGGCATAAGTGCGCTCTTTGCGCTGTCTTTTGATAGCTTTGGGTTAGTGCCATTAAGTCGGGATCATCTCTTTGGCATTATTACCTATCCATTTATTCATGGCGGGTGGCAGCACTTAATTGGTAATACGCTCGGTTTATTAATTAGTGGCTATTTAGCGAGCCAGCTAAGCAGCTTTAAACGCGCTACGGGGGTTATCTTTGTTACGACGGGTTTATTAGTTTGGCTATTTGCTAGTCATGCTAATCACATTGGTGCCTCAGGCATTGTGATGGGTTACTTTGGCTTTATTATGGGCAGTGCTGTTTTTAGGCGTAACTTGTTGAGTTTTTTGCTTGCAGTGGCTTTGCTTGCAGTGACACATTACTTTCAAATTAACCTATTTGGTACGCTTTTTTCTTTTAGTGCTACAACGAGTGTATCAAGTCACTTATTTGGGTTTATCAGCGGCATCTGTGCTGCATACATGCTCCGGGGTAGAGCTAAGTACAAGCAACAAATGTGAGGCGGGTGAGTTGGTCATAAGATGCCGGTTGTCATTATCACTTTTTCCGTTAAGAGTCAGTACTTCAGTATAGATTTATGGGCTAACTAGTGTGTCAGTTAACCCATTGATATTAAGTTTTAATTAGGTTCGCAACCGTCACATGGAGGATTAGGGCGACCACTGACTTGGACTCTTCCTAGTCTCTTTACTTCGACATATGTACCATCACTGACAATAACATCTACAAGGTAACTACCACCGCCATTTTGGGGTCTGGCTGACACCGTTTTTCGACCTGTTATTTGGTTATTATTTACATAACTTACAGAAGAGCTACTTGATGTGCCATAGGCTTCATGTGTCAACTTCATGGTAACCGTGACATGCGTATTGCTTTTTACGGCCGCTTTTGAGTATGTATCTATCTCGAAACTGACTGTTGAGCTTATCGTGCCGCCACTTTTTTGCACAGCAGAGGTGTTTTTGATAATAGGTCGATGGTGTTGAACATTAACTGGTTTTGCTTTACATTCATCACCTGATCTAGTCCAAACTAAAGCAGTCCCATGGGTATGATTAAAACTCATTGAGTAGTATGCGTTTGAGTCCCAGTCAGATCTATCTACACCCAATCGGCCTTGCTCTGAGTTATAAAATGAAACATCTCGTAACTTGTCGTTAAAATCTAAAAAGTCTAGGTCTGCTTTGTATCTGTATGAGTTACCACTTAGTACGTAGTCAGGACCACTTAATTTGAACTTTCGAGATTTATTCTCTGTAATTTGATTGAGACTAGATAGAAATGACCCCAGGTTTGTCCATGTAGGCTCTGCATGAAACCCCCAACCGGCTTCTATTGCATCGGGTATTTTTGATATGTAGACTTCAGTTTCCTGATAATCACCATACCCGCACTCTATAGGAAAATGGTCAGAGGCTAAGCTTGCAAAGGAAGCTGACGATAAGATCAGCCCTGCCATAAGTTCTTTTTTCATATTTAATCCTTTATTATTTTTTACCTTTATTAGGTAAATTAAATATACCAAATGTTTTTTTTAGAGTAAATAGTTAAATATTTTAGTGTTTATACAGAGTATTAATTCTAGCTGTGTAGCGAATCTATGAGTATTTACAAAAATCATGATCTTAAATCAATTTTGTGTGTGGTGTTTATAGAGTAAAGCTTGGTTTAATATGGGCCTGAACTGGCCTCAGTCAAAGGGATAGCCTTCACTCAGAGGAATTTATGTATTATGTGTTAATAGACTGCTAAGTAAAATCTGTACGTATTATTGAGAGTCATAATCACAGTGGTAGAAGCGAGCAATCGCACTTTATGTTCTGAAGGAGTAAAGCTCAGAGCATAAACTATGTCTGTTCTGAGCTTTATAGCTGGTTATTAACACTCAATGATATTGACGGCCAAGCCGCCACGGGCGGTTTCTTTGTATTTGGTTTTCATATCATTACCCGTATCAAGCATGGTTTTTATAACTTTATCTAGCGATACTTTTTGCTCACCAGTACCACGCATTGCAAGGCGAGAAGCGTTAATTGCTTTTACTGCACCCATTGCATTGCGTTCAATACAAGGCACTTGTACTAGACCACCGACAGGGTCGCAGGTTAAACCAAGGTTGTGCTCCATGCCAATCTCTGCGGCATTTTCAACATTTACTACGTTGCCACCCATGATTTCTGTCAGTGCGCCAGCTGCCATTGAGCAGGCAACGCCTACTTCACCTTGGCAGCCAACTTCTGCGCCAGAAATAGAAGCATTCTTTTTATATAAAATACCAATGGCAGCGGCAGTTAGAAGGTAACGAGTCGCGATTTCTTCGTCTACTTCTTTGATAAAGGTGTGATAGTACATCAGTACTGAAGGTAAGATACCGGCAGCACCATTTGTTGGTGCGGTGACCACTCGCCCTCCTGCAGCATTTTCTTCGTTAACTGCTAAGGCAAACAAATCAACCCAATCCATGGCTCGCAGTGGGTCGTTACTATCTTCTACATTCAACTTCAAATATAAACTTGGAGCACGACGTTTTACTTTTAGTCCACCAGGTAAAATACCTTCAGTGCGCATACCTCGTTCAATACAGGCTTTCATTACCTGCCAAATATTAAACAATTCGGCTTTAATTTCTGCAACCGGCCTGAGGGTTTTTTCGTTTTGCATCATGAGTGAAGATACACTGAACCCAGTTTCTTTACACAAAAGCAATAATTGCTCAGCGCTATCAAACAGGTAAGGGGCAGGGTTTTGCTCTCGAATATCGAGCGCCGCTTGTTTTTCTTGCTCAAATTGCTCATCAGTAACAATAAAGCCACCACCAATAGAGTAATATACTTGGCTGTGTATTTTTTCTTTACCATTAAGCGCAATAACTTCCATAGCATTTGAATGCTTAGGTAAGGTTTTTCTGCGGTGAAATACCACAGCCCCTTGCTTTGGAAATTTTACCTTGTGGCTTTGATCAAGGTAGAGTGCTTGATCTTGCTCTATTTTTTCTAAAATATCAGGAACTGCATCTGCATCGATTGTCTCAGGGTCGTGACCAGCAAGCCCTAATATTACTGCTTTACCTGAACCATGACCGATACCTGTTTGACCTAAAGAACCAAACAACTCAACTTTAATTTCGGTTGTTTGCGCTAGCAAGTTTTTGTCTTGCAAGTCTTTAACAAATAGCCGCGATGCGCGCATTGGACCAACGGTATGAGACGACGAGGGGCCAATACCGATACTAAACATATCAAATGCACTAATCATATTTTTTACTCAACATTGCCTTTGAACGGGGGCACATCATAACGTTAAAACGGAGCATTGTAACCCGTTACGCTATGAAATTAGTATGTCTATTTTATCAGTGCTATAAAGTTTTGAACTAAGCTTGCAGTCGCGCCCCAAAGCAGCCCATGTGGTGTTATAAACCCGGGGAGCTGGCGAGCTTTGCCGCCCAGTATCAGCTCGTAGATATGCCAGTTATTAGTATCAATTAATTGTGCGAGGGGGAGTGTAAAAGCATGTTCTACTTCTTCGCTGTCGGAGTGCCAGTGGGCATTTGGAGTTAATTTGGCAACCACTGGCAGTATGTTAAAGCCTGTGAGTGTTGCATGTATATTTAGCGTACCGAGAGGGGTAATATTGCTTGGCAAAATGCCAAGTTCTTCTTGAGTTTCCCTAAGTGCGGTCATCACCAAGTTTTTATCTTGCGGCTCAGCTTTGCCACCGGGGAAACACAATTGCGAAGGGTGATGAGTGAGGTAAGCTGCGCGTTTACAAAATAACAAAGTAGCTTGTCCATCTTGTTCTACCAAGGGGATTAAGACCGCGCTTGACTTGACCGATTGACGGGCAACCATATGCGGCTTATTTTGTTGTACTGCACTGGTGTTAAAGCGTGTAATTACCTCGTTTAATGTCACTTTATGCTCTTATTTTTCCAAAGTTGGTAAAATTTTATTTACTTTATGATAGGTTTCTTGATACTCAAGATTGACTTGTGAATCTGCGACAATGCCACCGCCAGCCCAACAATATATTTGCTGTTGGCTGCATACTAAAGTTCGAATTGTAATAGAAGTGTCCATCCTACCACAGGCGCTTAAATAACCAATAGCACCGCAATATACACTGCGTCTATGAGGCTCTAATTCTTCTATAATTTCCATAGCTCGAATTTTTGGTGCGCCGGTAATTGAGCCTCCGGGAAAAGCTGCTTCAAGTTGATCTACGGCACATTTTCCTTCAGCTAATTGGCAAGTGACTGTACTGACTAAGTGATGTACGGCAGGAAAGCTTTCAATGGCAAATAAACTTGGCACTGCAACGGTTCCTGGTTTGGCAACTTTGCCTAAATCATTACGCAGTAAGTCAACTATCATGACATTTTCAGCTCTGTCTTTGGTGCTGCTAGCCAGCTTTTGAGCTTGTAAGGCATCTTCTTTTGGGTCATCTAATCGTGGTAATGTTCCTTTAATGGGCTTTGTTTCAACTTGTTTTTTGTCGACGAGTAAAAAGCGCTCTGGCGAGACTGACAATACTGCATTGCGCTCTAAATTAATGAACGCAGAAAATGGTGCTTTGTTGCTAGCACGAAGTTTTTTATACGCCAGCCAAGGTGCACCAGTATATCCAGCGCTGAACCTTTGCGCTAAATTAATTTGATAGCAATCACCACTTAGTAGGTACTGCTGAATTTTTTCAAAACGCTCTGTGTATTGTGGTTGTGTCATATTTGACTGCCACGGTGTTGTGAGAGCAAATTCATCGTATTCTGGTGCTGCACCTAAGATATAATTCATATATTCGTCAGCACGCTCAACATTAGGTTGCGATACGTAATACCACTGCTTTTTATGATTATCAAAGATTAATGCATCGAGGTATAAACCAATACTTAGCTCGGGTAGCGCAATGTCACGTATAGATTTTTTGGGCAAACTTTCTATGTAGCGACCTAAGTCATAGGAAAAATAACCGAGCCAACCACCACTAAATGGCAATCCGTATGGTGCTTTGGTTGCACAAAGTTTATTCAGCTGCTGCTTCATGATGCTAAAGCAATCATCATTTTGCAAAGCATCATCAAGATAGATTTTGCCTTGTTTGGCTTCTAAACGATGTATTGGGTTTATGCTGATGAGATCAAACCGGCTATTCATATGTTTTGCATTACTAGAATCAAGTAAAACGGCATGAGGGAGATGTGCAAAGTGCTCAAAAACAACTTCTGCTGAAAGTGAGATGTTTAATTTTTTACAATTGATCTGTTCATTTACCATTTACTTGAACCTGAAAACTAGCCCGAAACGGGCGGGGAGGTTATCATACTTATCTATTTTTCTATAGTGGCTTACGTTTTAGCTTAATTGTCACTATTTTTAGATGTATTCAGTTATTAACCGATGCGTTAAATAACACAAATTAAGGAACCGTCATGAGCATGATCCGTCAGCAAGATTTCATCGACAGTATTGAAGATGCTTTGCAATATATCTCTTTTTATCACCCACTGGACTTTGTTCAAGCTTTAGAAAAAGCGTATCACAAAGAAGAAAGTAAAGCGGCAAAGGATGCCATTGCACAAATCTTGATTAATTCTAGAATGTCAGCCGAAGGTAAGCGTCCACTTTGTCAAGATACAGGGATTGTGACCTGTTTTGTAAAAGTAGGTATGGATGTTAAGTGGGATAAGACAGATCTAACAGTTCAACAAATGGTTGATGAAGGTACTCGAAGAGCATATTTAAACCCTGATAACCCTTTACGTGCATCAATTGTTGCAGACCCTGCAGGTAGTCGTAAAAACACCAAAGATAATACACCGTCAGTTGTGCATATTGATTTGGTGGCAGGTACTGAAGTAGAAGTAATGATTGCAGCTAAGGGCGGTGGTTCAGAAAACAAAACAAAAATGGTGATGTTGAACCCATCGGATGATGTTGCTGCTTGGGTAGAGAAAACGTTACCAACTATGGGTGCTGGTTGGTGCCCGCCGGGTATGTTAGGCATCGGTATCGGTGGAACTGCAGAAAAGGCTGCCGTACTTGCTAAAGAGTCGTTAATGGACCCTGTAGATATTCACGAACTTATGGAGCGTGGTGCCGAGACAGCTGAAGAAAAACTACGTTTAGAGATTTTTGAACGTGCTAATAAATTAGGCATCGGCGCTCAAGGCTTAGGTGGTTTGACAACGGTTGTTGATATTAAAATTAAAACCGCTCCCACTCATGCCGCTTCAAAGCCAGTTGTAATGATCCCTAACTGTGCTGCTACACGTCATGTTCACTTTACGCTTAATGGCTCGGGCCCTGCTGATTTAAAAGCACCAAAACTAGAAGATTGGCCAGAAGTAACTTGGGAAGTAGGTGAAGATACACGTCGTGTAAATTTAGATACTTTAACCAAAGAAGATACACATGACTGGAAGATGGGTGAAACCGTTTTACTATCAGGTAAAATTTTAACAGGTCGTGATGCTGCGCATAAGCGTTTGCAAGATATGATAAATTCTGGTGAAGGTTTGCCAGAGGGCGTGGACTTTGATAACAAGTTCATTTATTACGTTGGCCCAGTGGATGCTGTTGGTGATGAGGCTGTAGGTCCAGCTGGTCCAACAACTGCGACTCGTATGGATAAGTTTACTGACCTAATGCTAGAAAAGACTGGCATTGTGGGTATGATTGGTAAAGCTGAGCGTGGTCCTGAAACGGTGGAATCAATCAAGAATAACAAATCAGTTTATTTAATGGCAGTGGGTGGCGCAGCTTATTTAGTTGCAAAAGCGATTAAGAAAGCGCGTGTAGTTGCCTTTGAAGACCTTGGTATGGAAGCCATTTATGAATTTGAAGTAGAAGATATGCCGGTTACCGTTGCGGTTGATAGCACTGGTGCAAATGCACATGAACAAGGCCCTGCTATCTGGAAAGCTAAAATTGAAGAGCTAGATAGCAAGCTCAGATAATACGGCCTAGATTGTATAAAGCCGCATGCACTTTAGCTTGCGGCTTTTTTGTAACTATAATTGTACAATACAGGAGTGGTTTACGTTTACGTAAACATCCCTTGCGAATAATTAAGATATCTTAACTATATTAACTGATTATTTATTCTCTGGTGGTTTATATATTCAATTTTAAATAAAATAAAGGCTTGATTATTTAAATTAATTGAAGATAGTAGGATGATCATCTCATTTTCTGGCATGCATGCTGAGTTAGTGATAGAGTTTTGCCAATTTCAGCGCTATCAATACCCATAGGGTGAGACATTTCGGAGAATATTAAAGTGGCTGTATTTAACCAAGTTGAATTTGATAATCATGAACAAGTGGTTTTTTGTGCGGATGAAGCATCTGGCTTAAAAGCGATTATTGCGGTACATAGCACTAAGCTAGGCCCTGCAGTAGGTGGCTGCCGTTTGTGGCACTATGCTAAAGATGAAGATGCGGTATATGATGTGCTGCGCTTATCTAAAGGCATGACATACAAAAATGCGGTTGCACGTTTGCCGTTTGGTGGCGGTAAGTCCGTCATTATTGGCGATGCAAAAGAAATAAAATCAGAAGCCTTATTTCGAGCATTTGGTAAGCATCTTGAGCGTTTAGGTGGAAGTTACTATTCTGCTGAAGACGTTAACATCACCACAGGTGATGTAATGATGATGCATAAAGAAACTAATTATGTGTTAGGTTTAGAAGGTAAAAGTGGTAATCCTTCACCATTTACTGCTCTAGGTACGTTTTTAGGTATCAAAGCGGCTTATCAGCATAAGCGTGGTCATCAAGACTTAGCGGGCGTGAAAGTGGCTGTTCAAGGTTTAGGTGCAGTTGCTTACGGGTTATGTAAGTATTTACATGAGGTAGGCGCTGAACTATTTGTAACAGACATCAACCAAGCGTCAATAGATAGAGTGGTTAATGACTTTGGTGCAACAGCGGTTGGCATTGATGAAATTTATGACTTAGACGTTGACGTGTATGCACCTTGCGCATTAGGCGCGACGGTTAATGACAATACGATTCCACGTATCAAAGCAAACATCATTGCAGGTTGCGCTAATAACCAACTTGCTGAATCTCGCCATGGTGAGATTTTACGTGAAAAAGGTGTGTTGTATGCGCCAGATTATGTAATTAATGCAGGTGGTATCATCAATGTATATTACGAAACTAAACCTGATGGTTACAATGAGGTTGATGCGACAAAACACGTTGAAGGTATCTATGATACATTAACTGAAATATTTGCTCGTTCTGAGAGTGAACAAAAGTCGACACACATCATCGCAGATGAATTAGCGCAAGAAATTATCGAACAAGGTTTATAACGATTTTATTCGAAAAAAATATTTGAAAGGGTATGCTTTGAGCATACCCTTTTTATTTTATGACGATATGAAAAAAAATTGATTTAGACACATGGCCCCGCGCTCAGCACTTTCATTTTTTTAAAGGTTTTGATAAACCACATTTTAACATTACGACTCATGTTGATTTTTCATCGCTCTATCAATTTGCACGCACAAATTGCTACTCATTTACCCAAAGCTACTTATATTGCTTATTAAAAGCGGTTAATCAATGTACACCGATGCGTTACCGTATTGTAGATGATCAGCCCGTTGAAGTAGATGAACTGATGGCCAGTACGGTTTTTTTAAAAGGGGATGAGACATTTCGGTTTACGCCTTTGTACTTGAAAAAAAACCTAGGTGAATTTTGTGAACATGTTCATGAGCAAAAATCGTATTACATGAATCAAGCATTATTAACACAAGAATTTGAACTCAGAGAAACGCAGGTATCGCAAATTCATGTCTCTGTATTGCCATGGTTTAACTTTACAAGTTTTAGCCACGCGGCACACGATACTAACCATTGTTCGGGTGTGCCAAAATTCGTGTTTGGGCAGTATCAGCATAATACGGGTTTGATGCCGCTGAATATTGAAGTGCATCATGCATTAATGGATGGTGTTCATGTTGCGCAATTTTTGACTACACTTAAACAGGTTATTTTTGAATTAACAGATTAAGTGGTTGAAATGTAGGCAGATGGAAAGATTTTAATTAATGATGCAAAAATAACAATTGTTTTTCATCTATAATTTTTATTTTTCTATATATTCAGTTGCTTAAGTATCACAATTGCAAAATTAAAGAGACTATTACATTGAGTGCTTGTGTTGTAATTAAATGTAAACATTGTGATTTAACTGCTTTATTATCAATGCTTATAAGCGGGGAGAAAAAAAAACCATGTTAATTTTTTGTTTTATATCGGGTTTATTTTTTTAAGACTGAAAAATTTGTTTTGCAAGTGAAGTTGACACAGCGACTTGCATTTAGCATTATTGGACAGTTGATATCTGTTAAAAGTTATCAGGGTTGCTCCCTTATAGGGGGTGATAAAATTATAAAAGTAACATTACTTAATTGGTTGGGAACTATGTCTGTTAAAATCAGAAAGAGTCTTGTAGCTACTGCGCTTCTAGGCGCAACGGCATTTGCAAGCAGCAATGTGATTGCAGATCCTTTGAACGACGTACAAAAAGTAGGTCAACAAACTCAAAAGGCTGCTAAAAAGTCTCAAGAAAAAATCGACAACATCTTTGGTCAAACGCAAGAAATGATCGGCGAGTACCGCAGCGTTGTTGATGAAACTGAACTGCTTAAGGTTTATAACGACCACGTTGCCCGTTTGGTCGCTGACCAAAGAGCTGGCATCGAATCTTTTGATCGTCAGATCGGAACAATTGAAAAGACAAAACAGGACGTTGTGCCTTTGATGTATCGCATGATCGATACGCTTGAGCAATTCATCAAAGCGGACGTTCCGTTTGAGACAGAAACACGCATGAACCGCGTAGAAAAACTACGTGACTTACTTTCTAGTTCTAGCGTAACTACATCTGAAAAATTCCGTCAAGTACTTGAAGCATACACGATTGAAACTGATTACAGTTCAACTCAGGCTGCATCTCAAGGTACGCTTGAAATCAATGGCAAAAATATTAACGTTGATTTTGCACGTCTTGGCCGCATAGCTTACGTTGCACAGTCTTTCGACTTAAAACATGCTTGGGTTTGGAACAATACAACTAAGCAGTGGGATGAACTTGGCGATGAGTACTTAAAGCCAGTTAAAACGTTCATTCGTATCGCACGTGGTCAGGCTGCGCCTGAACTGTTAGCACTACCAATTTTTGGCGCGGAGTAATAAATAATGAGAAAATTATTTAAAGGTTTTGCAGTAGCTGCTGCGCTATCTGTTTCTGCAGGTGCCGCGCTAAATGCACACGCTAATACGCAAGCTCTTGATAAAATCTTACAAGAAGTAAAACAAAACCGTATTTCTGAAGGTAAACTTAATAAGCAACGTGAGCAGGAATTTCTTTCTTCGCGTTCAAACCAGCAATCATTGCTTAACAAAGCAAAGAGTGAATTAGCTTCAGAAAAAGCACGTGGTGAGCGTTTAAACAAAGAGTTTAAACAAAACGAAATCACGTTAGCTGAGAAAGAAGTTGAGCTTGCAAATGCTACAGGTACTTTAGGTGAGATGTTCGGTGTTGTTCGTCGTTCTGCATCAGAAGCTATCGGTTCAATTGAAGCATCACTAGTAAGTGCTGAAAAGCCAGGACGTGCTGAAGTATTGCGCTCTCTTGCTGCGGCAAAAGAACTACCTACTACTCGCGAGCTTGAAGAACTTTGGATTGCTTTTCAAACAGAAATGACTGAATCTGCAAAAGTGTCTACTTTTGAAGCTCAAGTTGCTGAACTAAGTGGTGAAACTAGTGTTAAGCAAGTTACTCGTGTTGGTAACTTCAACTTAGTAACTAAAGATGGCTACGTAATATATGATGCGGCTAACAAGTCAATCGTACCACTTCCTAAGCAGCCTGACGGTTATGTATTAGCTTCAGTAAGTGATTTACTTAGCACTAAAGCGGGTGAGTATAATTCATTCTACGTTGACCCTGCACGTGGCGCAATCCTTCGTTTGAACACTCAGCGTTCTACGCCTGAAGAGCGTTGGCATCAAGGTGAGGAAGTAGGTTATGTAATCACTTTCTTACTAGCTGTAGGTGCGTTAATTGCGTTAGTAAGATTTGTTGACTTAATGTTAGTTAGCTCTAAAATCAAAGCGCAAATCAAAAACATCAATACACCTAACGAAAACAACCCACTTGGTCGTATCTTGAAAGTATATCATGATAATAAAAACCAAGACGTTGAAAACCTTGAACTTAAACTTGATGAAGCGATTCTACGTGAAACGCCTCGTATTGATGCTGGCATTAATATTATCAAGATCTTGGCCGCAATTGCACCATTACTAGGTCTATTAGGTACGGTTGTAGGTATGATTAAAACGTTTGAAACTATTACGTTATTTGGTACGGGTGACCCGAAACTAATGGCTGGTAATATCTCTCTAGCGCTTGTAACTACAGCTCTAGGTCTAATTGCTGCGCTACCTCTAATTTTAGTACACGCAATCGTTGCAGGTCGTAGTAAAGCAGTACTACACATCCTTGACGAGCAAAGCGCAGGTATCGTTGCTTCGCATGCGGAGAAGGAGAAAGCCTAATGCTAGTCCTGGTGGAGATATGGGAATCTATCAGGGATTTTGTTGGCACAGGCGGCCAGGTTTTATACGTGGTCGCGATAGCACTCTTTCTAATGTGGGTTTTAATGATAGAGCGCTATTGGTTCCTACTCGCTGAGTATCCGAAAATGAAAGCGGATATTGTAGCTAAGTGGGATGCCCGCCAAGACACTACGTCTTGGTACGCACACAGAATCCGTGATACATGGATTTCTGAAGCGTCTGAAAAATTAGAAGCGCGCATGTTGATTATCAAAACATTGGTAGCCATGTGTCCATTAATTGGCTTACTAGGTACAGTAACGGGTATGATCAGCGTTTTTGAAACGATGGCAACTCAAGGTACTGGTAACGCACGCTTAATGGCCTCAGGCATTTCAATGGCAACGATACCAACAATGGCTGGAATGGTTGCGGCACTATCAGGTGTATTCTTTAGCACTCGTCTTGAAGCAAGAGCGAAAATGGCTAAAGAAAAGCTGGTAGATAGTTTGCCTCATCACTAAAGAGAGATATTAATATGGCACGTAAACAACGTTTTCGTGAGGAAGAAGAAGCAGCAGTAGATATGACACCGATGCTTGACATCGTATTCATCATGCTTATCTTCTTCATCGTAACCACTTCGTTTGTAAAAGAAGCGGGTATTGAAGTTAAGAAGCCAAAGGCTGCTCAAGCTCAAAAGACTAAAAATGCTAACGTCTTTATTGCTATTCGTGAGAATGGTGAAATTTGGATGGACAAGCGTCAAGTAGATGTCGAGCGTGTTAGTGCAAACCTTGAGAGTATTCTTGCTGAACAACCAACTGAGGCTATTATTATCCAAGCGGATAAGGGTGCTAAGCACGGTGTAGTTGTAAAAGTAATGGATCAGATCAAGGCCACTGATGACGGCCTGAAAATTTCAATTGCTGGAGCTAAGTAATGATTCGTGTTCTGTTTTCACTGATTGCAGGTGGGGCAGTTACTTTCGGCTTATTCTTTTTTATGTCATACCTGATCTCCGGTGGAGCTGATAGGGCTGAAGATGAAAAAGAACAGATAGTGGTCGAAATTTTGACGAATCCACCTGAATCAGAGGTGCAGGAGCGGAAGCGTGTTCCGCCTCCGCCGCCACCTCCACCGAAGCAGCCGCCTAAACCGCAGCCGCCTCAACCTGAAAATGCTAACCCTGCAGCGGGTGCTATTGGTTTTAACATGCCAAGCATCGACTTAGGGGGAACTGCTGGCGGTCTAAGTGGCCCTGGTGAGTTTGGCCGTGACGGTGACGCAACACCTATCGTTCGTATTGAACCTAAATACCCGGTTCAAGCAGCACGCGATGGTAAAGAAGGTTGGGTACAACTTTCCTTTACGATTAACGAACTTGGTGGTGTTGAAGATGTAGAAATTATTGATGCTGAACCTAAGCGTATTTTCAATCGCGAAGCAATTAGAGCTTTACGTAAATGGAAATACCGACCAAAGATTGTTGATGGGAAACCTGAAAGACAACCTGGTATTACTGTTCAGTTAGATTTCAAACTCAATCAAGGTTAAGGAGGCAAGAAATGACGCATTTTAAGAAAGCAACTGCTCTTGCGCTACTTATGTCTTTATCAGGCACTGTGTACAGTACTGCGGCTACTGCTGCACCTGACTATGCCAAGATTGAAGAACGTAAAAACGCCAAAACCAAAATTATGGGTGAACGTACAGGTAAGAAAGTCGTAAAAGCTTTTGATTTGTACAATGAGGACAAAATTGACGAGGCGATCGCAGAGCTTCGTGAACTTGACCCATCTGATGATTTTGATAAAGCGACAGTTAATCGTTACTTGGGCAACATGTATGCGCAAAAAGAGCAGTATGACGACGCGATTAAATATATTCGCTTAGCTCTTGCCCCTGACGCGTTGAACTTTAAAGACCAAGCTGATTTATTTAAACTGTTAGGTGATTTATACGCTGGAACAAGTAAATTCCAAGAAGCTATTAAGACATACCGCGATTGGATGGACTTCACTGGTGAAGAAGATTCAAAAGTATATGCACGAATAGCTCAAGGTTTTTATGAGCTTAAGCAATACAACAAAGTTGTAGAGCCAGCTGACAAAGCGATTGAATTAGAGAAAGAGCCTGAAAAGCAATACCACATGCTTAAGATTGGTGCTTTCTTTGAACTTAAGCAGTATAAAGAAGCAGTAAAAGTTGCAGAAACATTAGTGAAACTGTTTCCAGAAGATCCAAAGGTGTGGACTCAACTGGGCTCTTTTTACATGCAGACTGAAGATTATTCTGATGGTCTAACTGTAATGGAAGTAGCGTATGATAAAGGTTACTTCGATAAAGAAAATCACTATAAAATTCTGAGCAGCTACTACTCGCTTAATGATATCCCATACAAAGCTGCTGTTGTTTTTGAAAAAGCACTGAAGGATGGAAAAGTCGAGCGAACTAAACAGAATGTAACTGCAGCGGCAAGCTACTACCATCAAGCTAAGCATTTAGTTGACGCGGCGAATTACTATGAAGAAGCTGCAAAGTTTGACAATGATGCTGAGCTTTATAGAAAAGCGGGTAGCCTACTATTAACTGAACAAAAGTTCAGTGCAGCGGTTGTTCAATTAAATAAAGCGCTTGAACTTGGTACAGACAAGAAAGGGAGCACCTACTCTGACTTAGCTGAGGCTTACTTATATCAAGATAAATATAAGCAAGCATACCAAGCGATTGTTAAAGCACAAGAAGATCCAAGAACACGTAAATTTGCAAGAGCTTGGGCTACGTTTATAAAAGACAAAGCCCAGCGCAACGGTGTTAAGATCTAACAAAGAAGCCCCGCAAGGGGCTTTTTTATTACCTAAAATAACCTTAAATATATGCAAACCACCATTTTAAAAATATTTCTATTATGCGTTGCCGTTTCTTTGAGTTTAGTTGGATGTGATCAAGTTTCTGAACAAATTAGCTACCAAATAGCGGAACAAAAAGTACGCTCGATTAATTTGGCTCTAATACCATCAGAGCGTGAGGAAGGCTTGGCTTTTTTGCCTTTTACCGATACGTATTTAGAGAAAAGGCATGAGATTTATAAGCGACTCTCAGCAGGTAGCTTAAACGAAAACCAGCAAAGCGAGCTTAACTATTTAAAAATTCAAGAGCGCTATCCAGAACGTTATTTGCCTTGGCCTGCACACGTCAATGTGTTACATAATGCGTTGATGCAGCAAGCAAGTGAGCAACAAATAAAGCAGTGGATGACACAAGTTATAGCAAGATTAGAGGAGGCTAAACAGAGCAAGATTTATTTGTCTCGCATAGAACTAAGTCTTTTAAAAAGCTACTTAACTGATGTATCTATGGGGGAAGCTTTACAGGCATATTTAGAGAAATACAAGCCTAGAAGCGGCATTGGGCTTTATCAAATCCCCAATGGAAAAGAGTGGTACCAAAGTAAGCTAAACTTTTATTACACACAGGCTGTTGCGCCGAATATGTTACTCAATGAAGTTCAGGAAAAGCTGGCTAAGAGTCGCAATAAAGCGTCTAGCGATATCAAACTTGATATTGTCGAGCCATTTGCGCTGAGTGTACTTAAGCAATATTGTGATAATTTAATACCGGGTCTGAATTGGATTGACAAGTATGTACATTTGCCTGGAACATATGCTGATTGCAAGCCAATGCTGACCAATGAAACCAAGAAGATGTTATTAGCATTAATGGAGATAGACCTAGGTATAAATTACCAAGGTTGGTCATATAAACAAGCAAGTCTGACGTTAGGCTCTAGGTTGCATATAACAGATAAGCAAGTCTCTGCTTTAATAGAAAATACGGCCCTTTACCCAGGCAGTATATTAACTTTCTTAGCTGCAATCTAATCTATGTGTGCCTTAGGGCGCATTTTCTGCATCTTTGAATAGTTGGGTCGGTCTGGATAGCATTGGCGTCTAGCTGGGTTTCACAATCACAGCAGTAGCCAAATTGCCCTATGTCAATTTGGCAAAGGGCAGCTTCAAGTTTTAAAAGTCTTTGAACATGTGGGTATTGCTGTGGGTTTATATGCTCAGCAGTAATATCTAGCCACTTTGCGGGCGAACTTTGTTCTAACAATTTTGCAAGTTCGCCTGCAAAGTTTTGGCTCGACTGTTTCAGTTCAGCTAACAATGCTTGTCTAACAGTAAATAATTCGCACTCTAACTGGTCTTGAAAGTGTCTTGTTTGCTTTGAATTCATAGTTGCTCTCCTGTGAGCAACTATTATCATCAGCTTTAAAAAAAGTTATTATGATTTGAATCAAGAGATGGACATTTTGCGTATTTCTCAAGCACTAAGACGACATCATCTTTGTACTTTAGGGTTTTAATTTCATCAAATAACTCATGTGCTTGAGGGTACTGGCGTTTCAAATAGCCTAACCACTGTTTGGTACGTGCTGAGAAATATTTTTCGCTTACAGTTGAGTCTTGATGCATTGATGAATGTAAAATGTGATAAATCACATTTTCCCAACTAAGTGTATTGTGGGTGTGATTATGTATTTTTGCTTTAATTTTTGCTGCTAAATCAGGCATTGCAAGTGCGCCTCGGCCCAGCATTAAATCTTCACAGCCACTTCTTTGTTGGCACAGCAGGGCATCTTCTACCTGCCAAATTTCACCATTGGCAATAACAGGAATGTGAACCCTAGATAATAAAGGGGGAATTTTCTCCCAATATGCAGGTGGTTTATAACCATCACGTTTGGTTCTTGCATGTATAGCAAGGCTTGAAGCGCCAGCGCTTTGTACTGCATCAACGATTTCGTTACTGTTGCTGTCGTCATCGAAACCCAAACGTATTTTTGCGCTTACCGCATGTTCATTCGGTACAGCTTCTCTAACGGCTTTAATTATTTGATACATTTGTTCTGGTTCTTTAAGCAAGACTGCACCGCCTTTACTCTTATTAACGGTTTTGGCCGGGCAACCAAAGTTTAGGTCAACACCATGAGAGCCGAGTTTCACCGCTTTTCTTGCATTTGCAGCGAGTGCATGAGGTACTTGCCCCAATAACTGTACTCTAACAGGGGTGCCTGATCTGGTTTTGCCTTGATTGAGTAACTCAGGGCAGTATCTAGTAAAAACACGTCTGGGCAACGTTAAATCTACTACACGGATAAATTCAGTAACACATAAGTCAAAGCCGCCAAGATCGGTCAGTAACTGACGCATTTTAAAGTCTACAACGCCTTCCATTGGGGCTAATACTAGTTTCATGTTGCTCAATATGTGGACCAAAAGGCGGCTATTCTAAACGAGTCTTAGATATTTTCTAAGTGTAAATTTGCTTTTTTTAAGTTTATGGTGAAATATTTTTAGTTCACGTATGGTCTTGTTCAATGAATCGTTTATTTTAAAAAGAGAATCTGTCATGAATACAATTAAAAAGAACTCTATCGCGTTAACGTTAGGTGCTGTTGTTATTGGTACTGCTGGTCTAACTGCTGGTGAAGCACAAGCTAACCCATTTGCATTTGAAGCTATGACTGCTGGTTATCAGCTAGATGGTGCTGAAGGCAAGTGCGGCGAAGGTAAATGCGGTGAAAGCAAAGGTAAAAAAGAAGGCAAGTGCGGCGAAGGCAAATGTGGTTCTAATTAATCGCTAATAAATACTGCATATAGAGCAGCTTTGGTTGCTCTGGCTTTTTATGAGGTAAGTAATGCAAATAAATAAGCTTGGCGATATTGGGCTGGGGCTCAGAAGAGAAATGCTTGATGACTTTCTCGTTGACACTCCCTCTGAGGCTCGGTTTTTCGAAGTTGCGCCAGAAAATTGGCTTAAAATGGGTGGTAAATATGGACGACAGTTTAAACAACTAACCGATAAGCACAAGTTTATTTGCCATGGCTTATCATTATCTTTAGGTTCTCCAGCACCGTTAGATATTGCATTTGTCAAAGCGCTTAAACAGTTTTTCCACGAGCATCGCATTGAGCTTTACAGTGAGCATTTGAGTTATTGCTCAGGAACAGGACATATGTATGACTTAATGCCAATCCCATTTACGCAAGAGGCGGTTAGGCATGTTGCAAAGCGGGTTAAGCAAGTACAAGATATTTTAGAGCAGCGAATTGCTCTGGAAAACGTCTCTTATTATGCCGCGCCAGGTCAGCAAATGTCGGAACAAGCTTTTACATTAGCAGTATTAGAGGAAGCTGACTGTGATTTATTGTTAGATGTTAACAATATTTATGTTAACAGTATTAATCATGGTTATGATGCGCTTGAGTTTTTAAAAGCAATGCCAACCAAGCGTATTGTTTATGGCCATGTTGCCGGTCATTACCAAGAGGAAGAAGACTTGTTAATAGACACGCATGGTGCCCCAGTATGCGATCCCGTTTGGCAATTACTGCAGCAGGCTTATCAGCATCATGGTGTTTTTTCAACGTTACTTGAACGAGACTTTAATATTCCTAATATAACAGAGCTACAAAGTGAACTTTTGCATATTCAGCACTTGCAAAAACCATTTTTAGGTCAAGTTAAAGGAGTAGCATAGTGTCCTTTATCGATGTTCAAAGTAAATTTATGGCGCATATTCGTAACCCCGAGCATGCCAAAGCCCCAAATGATGTTGAAGATAGGCGTCTTAATATTTATCGAGAACTATTTTTTAATAACATTGAAGGTTTTGTCTCTTCAGCATTCCCTGTACTAAAAAGTTTATATTGTGAAGCTACTTGGCGAGCCTTGATTCGCCAGTTTTTTGTTGATCATGACTGCCAGTCTCCTTATTTTCTTGAAATAAGCCAAGAGTTTTTACATTTCTTACAGTTTGAATATGAGCCAACTTCTTTTGACCCCGTATTTATGTTGGAACTGGCACACTATGAGTGGTCAGAGTTAGATGTTGCAGTTTGTCAAAGTACAAACGACTATGTACCAGTAACCGATATTCAGCAACAACCCTTATACTTTAAAGATACAGCAAGAAACTTAAGCTATTCGTTTCCTGTACATCAGGTAAGCACTGAGTTTCAGCCGCAAGAGGCAAGCGAACAACCTTATTACTTTGTGATTTATCGTGATGAAGAGGAGGAGGTGACCTTTTTGTCTTCAAATGCAATGACTGCGATGCTATTGCAAATCATTGAGCAAAACCCAGCAATTAGCTTGGCTGATTTGGTGGGGCAAGTGCACCATCAGCTACCACAATTTAGTTATGAACAGTTGTATGGTGGCGCAGAGCAAACTTTATCTGCATTTACAAAAATGGACATTATTGCCAGCAAAAACGCACAATAGCACTTTATCCTAGCTGGCTTATCGATTATTATGTGCGCCGTTTTGTCGTGCTTAATTAAGGTAGTATTATGTCTAAAGGTGAATTTAAAGACCCGTTCAATGCAACATACTTTATTGCGTTCTTGGCAGTTTTTGTTGGGATTGGATGCTTAAATGCAATTCTTGGCTGGGCGAGTGTGTTGGCTGCTTAAAGCATTATTTTTTATTGAAAAGGCTGCAATTGCAGCCTTTTTGTATGTTTATAAGGCGTTCTGCCTCGTTTACTCGAGAATCCCTGCTCATAGCATTCCATGTTTGGTCAATCTTGTTATAATCAGTTTTTTAAAAGTTTATTTAACAAAGCGTGCCTAACATGACACAAGTTAATTCGTCGATAATAAAAGACAGTATTGTTACGATCCCTGATTACCCAAAGCCGGGCATTATGTTTCGTGATGTAACAACGCTCATGGCTAGCCCCATAGCGTTCCAAGCAACCATAAACAGTTTTGTTGCAGCATATAAAGACAAAGGCTTTACTAAAATCATTGGTACAGAGTCTCGTGGTTTTATTTTTGGTGCGCCTTTATCGTATGCCTTAGGTATTCCGTTTATTCCAGTACGTAAACCAGGTAAGTTACCACGTGAGGTTATTTCTCAAGCTTATCAACTTGAATACGGCGAAGATATTTTAGAGTTACATACTGATGCGGTTGTTGAAGGTGACAAAGTGTTACTGGTTGATGATTTACTTGCAACAGGTGGCACTATTGAAGCAACGGCTAAATTAGTATCACGCCTTGGTGGCAATGCAACAGATGCTGCGTTCGTTGTATCTTTACCTGAGCTCGGTGGTGAAAAGCGTGTTGTCGATATGGGCATTAACGTACTAAAGCTTGTTGAGTTCGAAGGCGAATAATATGAGTTATCAAGTCCTAGCTAGAAAGTGGCGCCCACAAACCTTCCATCAATTGGTAGGTCAGCAGCATGTCAAACAGGCATTAGTTAATGCGCTGAATGAACAGCGATTGCATCACGCTTACTTATTTACTGGGACTCGGGGCGTTGGTAAGACTACCATCGCCCGTATTTTTGCCAAAAGCCTTAACTGCGACCAAGGAATTACATCAAACCCATGTGGGCAGTGCAGTAGTTGTCAAGATATTGAAGCTGGTAAGTTTATTGACTTAATTGAAATTGATGCCGCGTCACGTACAAAAGTTGAAGACACTCGCGAGATTTTAGATAACGTGCAATATGCACCGACACGTGGCCGTTACAAAGTGTATTTGATAGATGAAGTACACATGCTCTCCAAGCACAGTTTTAATGCTTTATTAAAAACCCTAGAAGAGCCACCAGAGCATGTGAAGTTTTTGCTCGCTACGACCGACCCACAAAAGCTGCCAGTGACGATTCTCTCTCGCTGTTTGCAATTTAACCTTAATGCAATGTCGCAGCACGACATCATCACCCAGCTGAGTGATATATTGCCCAAAGAGCAAGTTAAATTTGAAGATCAAGCACTGCATGCATTAGCCAAAGCCGCTGATGGTAGTATGCGAGATGCACTGAGCTTAACCGATCAAGCAATTGCACAAACTAATAGCGATTTAACATTGAGTGCAGTTCAACAAATGCTGGGTTTGATGGACGGTGCACATGCGATAACTTTACTTTCAGCTATTATTTGCCAAGAAGCACAAGCTTTAATGCAAGCAGTTGACAATATCGCAACTCAAAATGGTAATTTTATCAGTGTGCTAGATGATTTGATTGCATTAACACATGCCATGCAACTAGCTCAATTAGTGCCACAAGCTGCAAGGCTTAGTGATTTTGACCCACAGGATGTAACAACGTTAGCGCAACAAATTGGTCCTGAAAAAGTACAGCTTTTCTATCAATTATTGCTCAATGGCAAACGAGACTTAAAATGGGCACCAGAGCAGAAGCTTGGGTTTGAAATGCTGATGTTGCGTTTGTTAGCTTTTGAAAAGACAAATTTACACAGTGCCTCAGTTGAACAAGTATCATCGACTGAGCAAGCAAACAATAAAGTGGGTGGATTGCGTGCGTTGTTAAATAAATCTAGCGACGCCACTCAAATGAGTGACACAACGCAATCCACAACTCAGCAAATGATACAAGAGCAAGATATGTATCCTGCGACTGTTAAACCAACAGAAGTATCAGAGTCGGTAACCAATCAAACTATTCCAGAGACAGAGTCTCAAGGTAATCTACAAAAAGCAACTGTATCGCAAACGGTTGAGCAAAGTGCAGCTACAAATCATATTCTACAACAAGAACACCCGCAGCATGACGATATAAGTGATGATGAGCGTGCGCAGCAACAAGAGTACGCTGTACAATATGAACAAGTGATGGCACAAGCGAATGAACAGGGCTTTGTAGATAATGCAGCAGCTAACCAACATCAAACGCCTAGCCTGAGCCCGGAGCCCTCTACTGGGCAAAGTGAACAAGCTCAGCAGCAAGATGTTGCACCACATATCGCAGACAAAGAGCAACAAGCACAATCTGCTATTGCGCGTATTTTGCAAAATAGAAAAATCTCAGGGGCGGGGCAGTTATTGCAAGGGCAGGGTGATGAGGCAAAAAAGCCTCAGGCGCAGCAAGCGCCAACAAGCCAAACAACACCGGTTAAGAAAAAGCCTGACTTTAAAACGCGACATAAAACGGATGAAAGCAAGTTAGCACCTGAGCTATTACAGCAAATAGCGCCAACTACTAACAGTAAAAAAGTTGAGCCTGTTGAGCCAAGCATTCCAGTACCAAATGACTTTAGTAGCCCGATCAGCGAAATCAAATTTGCTCATCAACAAGACGAGTGGGCACATTTAATTAAGCGAATGGGGTTGGGTGGTAGAATGCGTCAATTTGCACTGCATTCTATTTTTACCAAAGATCAAAACCAATTTAAGTTAGAGGTAGATCAAAGCCAACAACACTTAGATAGCCCCATGTTGCGGCAAAAATTGATTGCTTCACTTAGTGAAATCTATGGCTATGAGATACAGATTGATATTAGTTTTGCTCCCGGCGTAATTGATTCGCCTTATTTAATACAACAAAAAATTGATGCTGAGCGCTATCAGCAAGCCGTTGATGTCATTAATCAAGACTCAAATATTGTCCAGTTTGTACAAGAATTTGATGCAACGGTCGACGAAAATACAGTTCAGGCATTGTAATCAGTTACAATAGCCCTTATCTTTTAGCCAAATTAAATTTATGTAAGAGAGCATATTATGTTTAAAGGTGGAATGGGTAACATGATGAAGCAAGCGCAGCAAATGCAAGAGCGCATGCAAAAAGCCCAAGAAGACATTAAAACCTTAGAAGTAACTGGCGAAGCTGGTGCAGGTTTAGTCAAAGTTACTATGTTAGGTAGCCACAATGTACGCCGTGTTGAAATTGACGAAAGCCTAATGGAAGACGACAAAGACATGATCGAAGACTTACTGGCAGCAGCAGTAAATGATGCAGTACGTCGTGTAGGTGAAGAGTCAGAAAAGAAAATGGCTGAAGTAACCGGTGGTATGCAGTTACCACCAGGTATGAAAATGCCGTTCTAATTAAGAATTATATAAAATAGCGCCGTTTGGCGCTATTTTTTTGTCTGAAATTTGGGGTAGCAAAGAGCTGTTATATTTATGGTTTAAATGAAGTTTTAACTAAATGCAGTTGGTCTTTATTTTAAACGAAAGTTAATTTGTATTTGCCCAGCTCTTGCTGGTAATTTCGCAGCGTATTGCACGCTATTGGCTTTTTAAAAACTCCATTGTCCAATTGGTTTCCCAAGTTTTACCATTATCTTTTGAAAAAGCCTGCTCCCATCGAGGTTTACTTGGGACTAATGAACCCCACATAAACCTAACTTTTATTCTTACTCCATTGAGAATATCATCAGCATAAAACAGTCCAACTCCCTCATTAAAGCTACCCATAACTGGGACATCCAATGCGTCTGGGAATCGACTATCCAGCCACCAAATTGACCAGGAATTGGTTTCCGCGTTATAAGAGCGAAGTGCAACGGCTCTAAATGATGCATCTGGGAATTCAAGATATACATCTTCTAAATTACCAAAGCCACCAAGCGTCTTTATTGTTGATGATCTTCCCTTGAATTCAGTCCACTCATTACTGCCATTGAGTATCTCTTTCAATCTTCGATGATTTACAGTCCAATCACCCATTATAAAGTCAAAGTCTTTTGGTGCGTTTGCTTCTAGCCCTGTTTGCATAATTTCCCTATGAATTAGTTGAATAATTTTTCAGGGAATTACACATGCAACTGTATTTATGTACAGTTATTTGCTGCGTATAATAAAGGCTCAAAAGCATCGGCGGGCACTTAGGCTCATATTGAAATGATGTTGAAGAACTTGCAGCATAGATACAGTATTAGGACTTTTAAGTTTGAGTGAATATCCCCGTTAGAGGTAATTCTTATGATAAACTGAGGCGACAACTATCCTGACACAGGGAGATACTGCTCTTTTATATTAACGACTTGTACTATGGCAGATAAACCGCTTTACGAATACAAGTAATAAGCTGAACCATACCAAGGACTCTGCAATATGTGGGTCTCTTGTCATAAACCCTTTTAGGTTATTTCATGATTTAAACTCCTTGAAATAACTAAAGGGGTCAAATCACTTGTTTTATGATTAATTATTGCGTATGGGCCTCTTAAAAAGAAAAGCGAACGTTTTATCGATAGTATCATTTTTTGCTAATGACCTTGGGCTTAGCAATTGCTTGTCATAATTTCGTCACTGTGTCGTCACTACAGTATCGTGATTTCGTCATTATTTGTTTTATAAAAGGTAATAATCAGTCTGTATCTTGTGCGACTTGTTAATTTTAGTCGTTCACCAAGAAGTAGACGTACCAATGAAAAAGCCTCTTTCAACCTGTTTTGCCGCAGCACTTGCTTTGGCAGGATTGACCCATTTTATACCATCACAAGCACAGCCGTTAATTTATGATACCGAAGTAAAAGTTGTAACTGCCAATTTATGGCATGACTTAAGCTCAAAAGCGCACTATTACCAAGTAGGCGTTGCAGAGTTTAAACATTTGGATGCCGATATTATCTTTACTCAAGAAGCCGATGGGGCCAATGCGAGGTTGGCAAAAGATTTAGATATGAACTTATGGCAAGGCGATCATTCAACAAGCTCGTTGGGTATTTTATCAAAATTTCCGATTAAGCGAGTGCTAGAGGGTGATGTAAGCGGCAGCCATATAGGTGCCATTTTAGATGTTAATGGCAGAGATGTTGCCGTTTGGTCAAACCACTGGAATTACACGCAATATGTTTCTTATGATGCACGCGGTGGTAACGGCAGTAATTGGCAAGCAAGAAAACACTGTAATGCTGTTAGTGATAGTAGTCAGTTGGATGGGCTTAATGACCAGTCACAGCGCCCAGCACAAGCTGCTAGTTTACTGGGCGCTTTGACGCCATACATAGCAAGTGGCATGCCGGTGATAATGGGTGGAGATACCAACGAGCCAAGCGGTTTAGATTGGACGCCTGTGACAGCAAATATGTTTGATCATAAAGGCACGGTTTATGACTTTAAATCTCATCGTATCATTCGTGCAGGCGGCCTAACCGACAGTTACCGCAAGCTTTATCCAAATCCTGTTACTCATCCCGGGATAACGTGGCCGTTTAGACAAGAAGATAGCTGGACCAAAGGCAGCACTTACATTAAAGAGTGTGGCAGAGCATTAGATGACAGAGATCGAATCGATTTTATTTATTATAATAAAGACACTCAAGGTGTAGCGTTAAAAAGTGCAGCATTTGTAGGGCCTCGTTTTAGTACTTATTTTAAAGGGCCCGATGGTCAAGATAATCATTATAATTGGCAGGATCCACATGTTGGAAGATTGGTAAACAACGTCACTCAAACACCAGAGTACGAAATTTATGACTTTCCTTCTGATCACTTGTGGTACCAAAGCACTTTTGTGATTAAAACTCCATCTAATCAGAGTTCGGCTGACTCACTAGATCGAAATGTGCAGTTTGACGGTGTTGCATTAAAGGCTGAGGGTAAAGATTTACAAGTTAGGTTTACTTTAACAAATACCCAATACTTTGGGGCCGACACCGATTACTACGTTAATGTGTCTACTGATAGTGCAAGCCCGTCAGATAGCAGCGGTGGCCGTGTTTTAGTTGATAGTACACAGGTAAATAAAACGTTCTCACTTACTATTGCAAATAGCTTCTTAGTGAATAATTTTGAGCAAAAACAAATTCAACTGCGTTTATTTCATAAAAACGGCGCCTCACCTAGGGTTGATGCGGTATACGAATTGAGTTGGTCAGATGTGAGTGCTGTGCTTGATTTAGGCAATAATACTGCAACTGCAATTAAGACCTCGAAAAGTATTTACACAGAAAGCGAAAGTATTATTGCAAACTTCACTCATGCACCGGGTAATCCTCAAGATTGGCTTGGTATTTATTACAAGGGTAACCCAAGTGATGGCTCTGTATACTCTATTGATTGGCAATATATTAATGGTGAAACCTCAGGGAGTCGTACCTTTGTAGGGCTTGCAGCTGGCGAGTATTCATTAAGAGTGTTCGAGAACAACGGTTATACATTGCTAGCCGAAACTAGCTTTTCAGTGCAGTGATCCATCTTTAACTGATTTTTCATTATAAGTTGGTGAGTTAACGTAATGTTGGCTCACTTTCTCTTGTTTAAAGCCTCGTTATTTTTAGTCTAAAACTTCGTCACTTTGAAGGGCTATTGACTGTGTGGTGTACTCTAGCCAATGGTTATGGTACTTTTTGCAGTATTATTTAATGCTTTGCTGATAAGCTCAGCAGAACCAATTAGAAAACTCTATTTTATGCAATTATCACCTAGTTTAACCGCACTTATTGAAGCGTTGCGCTGCTTGCCGGGCATTGGCCCAAAATCGGCGCAAAGAATTGCTTTTCACCTACTAGAACGAGACCGCGATGGCGGTACCCAGTTAGGTAATTGTTTGACCAAAGCGATGCAAACAATCGGTCATTGTGAGTCATGTAGAACGTTCTCAGAAAGTGCGCAGTGCGATATATGCCAAAGTATTAAACGCCAAGATAGCCGTTTGCTCTGTATAGTTGAGTCTCCAACTGATGTGTTGGCGATAGAACAAACCGGTCAATATCAAGGACTATATTTTGTTTTGATGGGGCATTTGTCTCCTATTGATGGTATTGGGCCAAAAGAGATTGGCTTGGATGTTTTGGAGCAAAAGCTATCACTGGGTAATATTGATGAAGTGATCTTGGCGACCAACCCTACAGTTGAAGGAGAGGCTACAGCGCACTTTATAAATGAGCTATGTCAAAAGTATCAGGCACAAGCGTCACGTATTGCTCATGGTATGCCAGTAGGCGGAGAGCTTGATTTAGTTGATGGAATGACACTGATGCATGCGTTTTCTGGTCGTCGTAATTTAGATTAATAGCTATGTTGATTGGCGTTTGATGTCACTTTTGGTATTGAACGCTTAACTTCTTAAATTAATTTTTATAAGTCCCTTGAAGTTAAAAAACTCTCCCCCATATCCCTTGGTATATCAATTGTGCATTACTTGGTTATATCGGAGAGAACAATGACCGCAGCTCAAAAAGAAACATTAGGCTTTCAAACAGAAGTCAAACAATTACTAAACCTAATGATCCATTCTTTGTATTCAAACAAAGAGATCTTTTTACGTGAACTGGTGTCAAATGCATCTGACGCAGCAGACAAATTACGTTTTTTAGCCTTATCAAACGGCGATTTATATAACGGTGACGCAGACCTTCGTGTTCGCGTAAGCATCGATAAAGACGCCAACACCATTACTATTTCTGACAATGGTATTGGTATGACACGCGATGAAGTGATTAGTGCACTCGGTACTATCGCAAAATCTGGCACAGCAGAGTTTTTTCAAAACCTAACAGGTGACCAAGCGCAAGATTCGCAACTAATTGGTCAGTTTGGTGTTGGTTTCTATTCTGCATTTATTGTGGCAGATGCAGTGACTGTAACGACTCGCAAAGCAGGTGAAGAAACTGCGGTTGAATGGCACTCAAAAGGTGAAGGCGATTACACTATTGCTGAAGTTAGCAAAGACAGTCGTGGTACAGATATTGTGCTGCACCTTCGTGAAGACGAAAAAGAGTTTTTAGATGACTTTAGACTACGCGGTATTGTTACTAAGTATTCAGACCATATTTCTATTCCTGTAGAAATGTATAAAGAGCCTGTACCAGAGTCAGAAGGTCCTGAAGGTGAAAAAATTGAAGCAGTACCTGGTGAGTGGGAAGCAATTAACCGTGCTACAGCGCTGTGGACTCGCGATAAGTCTGAAATCAGTGAAGAAGAGTATAAAGAGTTTTACAAGCATGTAGGCCATGATTGGGAAGAGCCATTAACATGGGCACATAACAAAGTAGAAGGTAAAACTGAGTATACAAGTTTACTTTATATTCCTAAAAAAGCACCGTTTGATATGTTTAACCGCGAACGTCAGAGCGGCCTAAAACTATATGTACAGCGTGTATTTATTATGGATGACGCTGAGCAGTTTATGCCAAGTTACTTACGTTTTGTTAAGGGCTTATTAGATTCAAACGACCTTCCATTAAACGTATCGCGTGAAATATTACAAGATAATAAGATCACACAGGCAATTCGTAAGGGTTGTACGTCACGTGTGCTGAAAATGCTTGAGCGTATGGGTAAGAACAAAGCTGAAGAGTATCAAACATTCTGGAATGAATTTGGTCAAGTGATCAAAGAAGGTCCAGCAGAAGATGCAACTAACAAAGAAACTATTGCTAAATTATTACGCTTTAGTTCAACACATACCGATGAAACGACTCAGAATGTATCACTTGAGCAATATATTGAGCGTATGAAAGAAGGCCAAGATAAAATTTACTATGTGGTTGCAGATAGCTTTGAAGCGGCTAAAAGTTCTCCACACCTTGAGATCTTCCGTAAAAAAGGCATCGAAGTACTATTACTTGCTGACCGTGTAGATGAATGGATGATGAGCCACTTAACTGAGTTTGCTGAAAAGCAATTCCAGTCAATTACTCGTGGTGATTTAGACTTAGGCGACTTAGATGATGAAGAAGCTAAAAAAGCACAAGAAGAAAGCGAAAAAGAAGTAGAAGGTTTAGTTGAACGTGTTAAAACAGTACTTGCGGATAAAGTAAAAGAAGTGCGTTTTACTCACCGCTTAACTGACTCACCAGCCTGTGTTGTTGCTGATGAGCATGACATGAGTTCTCAAATGCAAAAATTAATGGAGTCAGTGGGCCAAGCTGTTCCAGATTCAAAGCCTGTATTTGAGCTAAACCCTGAGCACCAATTGGTTAAGCATCTAAATGTAGAGCAAGACGAAGATAAATTTGCTCAGTGGTCTGAAGTTTTGCTAGACCAAGCATTACTCGCTGAACGTGGTAGTCTAAAAGACCCAGCTGGGTTTGTGACGCGTTTGAATAAATTAATGCTTGATTTAAGTAAATAAGCATTATCAAAAGTATTGAAAGGGGCTAAGTAGCCCCTTTTTTGTGCCTAATTTAATATTAAACTCAGCAATTAGTATAAGTCGCTTGAGAATCTTACACGCATGTGAAAAAATTTAGACAATTTCAAACAAACCCCGATACGAGGAACATAATTATGCGCATTATCCTTCTAGGCGCGCCGGGTGCAGGTAAAGGCACTCAAGCACAGTTTTTAATGGACAAATACGGTATTCCACAAATCTCTACTGGTGACATGCTACGTGCTGCTATTAAAGAGGGAACACCTCTTGGTCTAGAAGCTAAAAAAGTAATGGATGCAGGTCAATTGGTTTCTGATGAAATTATCATTGGTCTTGTAAAAGAGCGTATTACTAAAGAAGACTGTGCAAAGGGTTTCTTGTTAGATGGATTCCCTCGTACTATTCCTCAAGCAGATGCAATGAAAGACAATGGCATTAGTATTGATCATGTGATTGAGTTTGATGTAGCGGATGAAATCATCGTAGAGCGTATGGGTGGACGTCGCGTTCACCCAGGTTCTGGTCGTGTTTATCATGTTGTTTACAACCCAGCTAAAGTTGAAGGCAAAGATGACGTAACAGGCGAAGATTTAATTATTCGTGATGACGATGTTGAAGAAACAGTACGTAAGCGTTTAGGTATTTACCATGACCAAACTAAACCACTGGTATCTTATTATCAAGCGGAGGCTGACGCTGGCAATACTCAATACCACAGGCTTGATGGTACTCAGGCCGTTGACGCGGTAAGTCAGCAACTAGCACAATTGCTAGGCTAACAAATAGCTAATAAGCATGTGCATTGTTTGCACATGCTTATTGTTAATATCCTCACTATAAACTTATCATAAAAAACTATTTACAGGTTTTTTCAATTAGCTGAAATTTTTTATAAAGTTAAAAATAATAACGAGTAGAGTATTTAAGCGTTCATGCTTTATCTGAGCGTATTTAAAAATACTTCTACTTAGCAAGTTTATAGCAGTGCGGTTTCAACTTAGTGGTTGTGACAAAGACTGTTTTTGTGATGACTTTACGACATCTATATTTTTCCTTGCAATAGCCATAAAACAGACATTTTAAGTGTTAATGTTTAGCAAATAATAAAAAATATGCCCGTAAAGACGAGCATTGTATGGTAGTTGATATTGAATTTATAGTGCTTTTAGTTTGGTAATTACATTATCGTAGTTAGGCTCGGTTGCTAAGTCTTCAACGAGTTGTTTATAAACAATTTGGTGCTCTTTATTTAGTATAAATACGGCGCGGCTTAGCAGGCCCATATCTTTAATATACAAACCATAGTTTTTCCCAAAATCATGCCATACGGAATCAGATAAGGTCTGAACTTTATCAATGTTTTGTGCTTGGCAGAAGCGCTTTTGGGCAAAAGGCAGATCTGCACTTATTGTGAGCATTACCACACCTTTGTATTCGCCTGCTACCTTCTCGTTAAAGTGTTTTGTTTGTAAACTGCAAATACCGGTATCTAAGCTTGGCACAACACTGATCAAAACCGCTTTTCCAGAAAAGCTATCAAGTGTAACTGGGACAAATGAGTCATCAACTACTTTAAAGTTAGGTGCTTTTTGCCCAACTTCGACACCATTGCCTAGTAAGGTAACATGCTTGCCATTTGCACTCACCTTAGCATTATCAATTTGGTTTTCACCTAAATCTATAGCAAACAATGGGGTAGAGATTAAAGTGAGCGCAAAAATTACTGCTTTATTCATAATCTGAGTCCTAAGTCAATTATCGTAATCTATAAGAGTGTATTATACTGTTAATTGTGAACCAAGCTTATGGTAGGAATTACGTTGTAAATCAATGATGAATTTATTAACATGAGCTGCTAAAACAAGCGATATTTTATTATCGTAACCTAAAAACAACAAATGCAACCATTGCATAACATCTCATTGGTGGAATGGTTTGTCAATGTAAGAGAGCTTTTATGTCAACATTGGTTTTAATATGTGATGACTCGAAATTAGCGCGCCGACAATTAGCGCGTTCGTTGCCCAATGATTGGGATATAAAAGTGGAGTTTGCTGAGCACGGTATTGATTGCCTAGAAAAAATTAAACAATTCTCACCTGAAATCCTGTTTCTCGACCTCAATATGCCGCAAATGGATGGTTACGGTGTTTTAGAGGCTGTTAGAGATCAAGATTTGAATGTGCTCACCGTGGTTGTATCTGGTGACATTCAGCCCAATGCACATCAGCGAGTTATCGAGCTGGGTGCGATAGACTTTATTCGCAAACCATGCGATGCGAATAAATTGATTGAGATTATTGAGCACCATGGCATTCGCGATAGGTCAATCAGGGAAAGCCTAGTTCATAAACTGGGTGAGCAACTTGAGCCGGAAATCCGAGACATCTACCAAGAGTTAACAAATGTGGCGATGGGGCAAGCCGGCGATCTATTGGCGCGATTGCTAAATGTGTTTGTAGAACTACCTATTCCTAATGTTAATGTTTTGGAAGTGAGTGAATTACACATGGCCTTGCAAGCGATTGATGCAAGTGCTAGTACATCAGGTGTATGCCAAGGCTTTATTGGCGGTGGTGTGTCAGGAGAGGCGCTATTGTTGCTTAATGATTCTAGCTTTAAAGAAGTTGCGTCATTAATGAATTACCATGGTGAATTAACTGATAAAGTAGAGCTTGAGTTGCTAATGGATATTAGTAACATCTTGATTGGTGCTATTTTAACTGGTCTGTCGAAGCAGCTTGATATGCCTTTTAGTCAAGGGCATCCTGTGGTTTTGGGTCAACACTGTGATGTGTCAGACTTAGTGAAAGCAAACAAAAACAGGTGGAAGCGTACATTGGCAATAGAAATAAGCTATGGTATTGAAAACCACAACATTAATTGTGACTTAATGCTTTTGTTTACGGAAGACTCTTTAAAAACATTAAAATACAAAGTTGCTTACCTTTTAGAAGATTAAAACTATGCCCTCTGCTGATTTTGAAATGAATGAAATACACTGGTTAATGGATATGTTCAATACCGTTGATGTTGGTTTAGTGGTGTTGGATAGACAGTATCGGGTGTGTGTGTGGAATGGTTTTATGGAAAATCATTCAGGGTTATTACCCAGTGCAGTAAAAGATAAAGATATTTTTGATATTTTTCCTAGTATTGATGAGCAGTGGTTCCGTTCTAAAACCGAGTCGGTGTTTGTATTAAAAAACCGCTCTTTTACTATATGGGAGCAACAACCTTATATTTTTCGCTTTAAAAATTACCGGCCGATAACTGGTAAAGCGGATTATATGTACCAAAACTCGACCATTATTCCTTTGTCTACGTTAACTGGTGAAGTAGGGCATATTTGTATTATCATTTACGATGTAACTGATGAAGCGATGAATAAAGTCGAACTAGAGAAAGTAAACCAAGAGCTTGAGCGAATTAGTCGTACAGATAGTTTAACGCAGCTTTCTAACCGAGGCTATTGGGAGGCGGGATTGCGCAACGAGTTCATGCGCCTTAAGCGCAGTAAAGGTTCTAGCTCTTTGTTAATGTTTGATATTGATCATTTTAAGCGTGTTAATGATGAATATGGTCATAGTGGTGGAGATGAAGCGATTAGACACATATCGGATCTGCTGAAGAAAACATTACGTGAAACAGATACCGCAGGTCGATATGGAGGAGAAGAGTTTGCTGTTACTTTAGTTGATACTGATGCTGAAGGAGCAATGATATTTGCTGAGCGATTGCGTAGCCTAATTGAAAAGTCTTCTATTTATTATGATGAACAAAAAATAAACATTACAGTAAGCGTGGGGTTTGCGACCTATAGTGATGACTTTAGTAAACATGAGCAATGGATTGAAGCGGCTGATATGGCTTTGTATCACTCTAAAGAGAACGGGCGAAATCAAGTTACGCAATTTACGTCAGAGTTGAAAAAATAGCCTAGCAAAGTGGAAAACCAAAACTATTTATTTGAATGACTTTGTGGCACTGGCTTACATAGTGCCACTTATTTTTTAATCGTCACCACCTTCAACTGGGCATTGTGCAATAATTTGTTTTTTACCCTCTTCATCTACTTGTTCAAGCCTGACATTAAAACCCCAAAGTCGGTATAGGTGCTTTAAAACTTCACTTTTGGACTCAGCCAATGGAATGCCATTATGAGGTACATACCTTAATGTGAGAGAGCGGTCACCTCTAACATCGACATCGTACACCTGAATATTTGGCTCGTTGTTACTCAGATTGTACTGAGCCGATAAAGAAGATCTTACTTTTTGATAGCCTTCATCATTATGTATTGCGCCAACTTCCAAGTGTGGATTCTTATGGTCATCAATAATGGTAAACAATTTAAACTCACGAATTAACTTAGGGGATAAAAACTGGCTGATAAAACTTTCATCCTTAAAGTTTTCCATGGCAAAATGTAGTGTATCTAACCAATTGCTTCCAGCAAACTCAGGAAACCATACTGTGTCTTCTTCAGTTGGGTTTTCACAAATTCGTCTAATATCAACCATCATGTTAAAGCCCAGTGCATAAGGGTTTATGCCAGAGTAGAACTTGCTATTGTATGGCGGTTGATAAACTACATTGGTATGACTTTGCAGAAACTCTATCATGAATGCATCTGATATTTTCCCCTCATCGTACAGGTGATTCAAAATAGTGTAATGCCAGAATGTAGCCCAACCTTCATTCATTACTTGTGTTTGGCGTTGTGGGTAGAAGTATTGCGAAATTTTTCTAACAATACGAATGATTTCACGTTGCCAAGAATCCAATAAAGGCGCATTCTTTTCGATAAAATACAGAATGTTTTCTTGAGGCTCGCTAGGGAAGCGAACCTTCTTCATACGCTCTTCTTGAGGGTTAACTGGAATGGTACGCCATAGTTCGTTAACTTGTGATTGAAGGTAGTCTTCCCGCTCTTTTTGCCTTTTTTGCTCTTCATACATTGAAATTTGTTGTGGTCGTTTGTAGCGGTCAACGCCATAATTCATCAATGCGTGGCATGAATCGAGAAGATTTTCAACTTCGTCGATACCATATTTTTCTTCACATTGAGCAATATAGTTTTTGGCAAATACTAAGTAATCAATAATGGATGAAGCATCGGTCCAAGTTTTAAATAAATAGTTACCTTTAAAAAATGAATTGTGTCCATAACATGCATGGGCCATAACCAACGCCTGCATGGGCAAAGTATTCTCTTCCATCAAATAAGCGATACAGGGGTTTGAGTTAATGACAATCTCATAAGCCAAGCCCATTTGTCCGCGTTTATAATTTTGCTCTGTTGAAATAAACTTTTTGCCATAAGACCAATGGCTGTAACCTATTGGCATACCAACACTGGAATATGCATCCATCATTTGTTCGGCGGTTATCACCTCGATTTGATTTGGGTATGTGTCTAATCTGTAATGCTCTGCAACCCGGGCAATCTCTGTTTGGTACTCTGTGAGCAAGTCAAATGTCCAATCAGGCCCATCATTCATTGGGTTATAACTCATAAGCTCCCTCCAATGTGGCTAAGCTGCGCCTTGTTGTTGACGGTTTTTCTTAAATAGTTCTCTAAAGATTGGATAAATATCTTCAACGGAACGAATATGTTGCATAGCAAAATTGTCATGTGTGTTCGCAATTGCTTGATATTCTCGCCATAGGCTTTGATGTGCACGCGTTGTGATCTCGATATAAGCATAATACCTAACAGCTTTAAGCAGTTTATTCGTCATAATCTCTGTGCAGTGCGGTGAGTCATCAGCCCAGTTATCCCCATCAGATGCCTGTGCTGCGTATATGTTCCAATCGCCTTGCGAATATCGCTTTTTAACTATTTCATCCATCAGCTTAAGTGCACTAGATACAATGGTGCCTCCGGTTTCTTGCGAGTAAAAGAACTCTTGCTCATCTACCTCTTTAGCTTGTGTATGATGCCTGATGTACACAACCTCAATATCTTTATAAGTTCGAGTAAGGAATTGATATAATAAAATGTAAAAACGTTTTGCCATATCTTTAGTCGCTTGGTCCATTGAACCCGATACGTCCATTAAGCAAAACATCACTGCTTTGCTCGTTGGGTGTGGTTTTTTTTCATAATTTCTAAAGCGAAGATCATAGTTATCAATAAATGGCACCGCAGCAATTTTTTGCTTAAGTTCAGCAATTTCAGTTTCAAGCTCGGTAATTTTTTGTTGAGGAGGAACAGGCTCTTTTAGCAATGCAGCCAGTTCTTCTTGCGCTTGTGTTAATCTTCTTCTCTTACTTGCTGACATAGCAACTCTGCGAGCTAAAGAACCTCTTAAAGAGCGAACGATGTCTAAATTGCTAGGCATACCATCGTTACAGAACCCTGCTCGATGCGTTTTCATTTGTACGAGTTTATCAAGTTGACTTTGTTGCAAGTTCGGAAGTTCTAAATCTTCAAATAGTAGATCCAGATACTCGTCTTTTGAAATAGAAAATACAAAGTCGTCTTCGCCTTCACCTTGATCGCTAGCATCGCCAGGTCCAGACCCTCCACCTTGGCCAGCAGGAGGGCGTTGTATTTTATCACCAGTACTAAATTGGTCATTGCCTGGGTGGATCATATCCCTATCACCCCCTTTACCTTGATGAAAAGTCGGTTCACTGATATCTCGCTGCGGAATAGAAATACTCTCTCCGCTACTAGTATCAGTGACACTACGCTTGTTAATAGCGTCTGACACCGCTTCTTTTATTTGCTTTTTATAGCGCCTAATGAAGCGTTGTCGATTCAAGGTACTCTTATTTTTACCGTTCAGGCGACGGTCTATAAAATGCGCCATAAATCACCCTCTCAGTTTCTAATCGTGTTACTGTGATTTCCTAACTCTTAGATACCATTCAGAGAGTAATCTTACTTGTTTTTGCGTATACCCTTTTTCAACCATACGATTCACAAAGTCCTCATGCTTTTTCTGATCTTCAGCAGAGGTTTTTGCATTGAATGAAATAACAGGTAGCAGCTCTTCAGTGTTAGAGAACATTTTCTTTTCAATAACGGTACGCAATTTTTCATAGCTGGTCCAAACTGGGTTTTGGCCATTGTGATGTGCTCTTGCGCGCAGTACAAAATTAACGATTTCATTACGGAAATCTTTAGGGTTTGAAATACCTGCGGGTTTTTCAATCTTCTCAAGCTCTGCATTTAATGCGGCCCTGTCGAATAACTGGCCGGTATCAGGGTCTCTATATTCTTGATCTTGTATCCAGAAGTCGGCGTAGGTGACATAACGGTCAAAAATATTTTGACCGTACTCTGAATAAGACTCAAGATAGGCAGTTTGCAGCTCTTTACCAATAAACTCTACATACTGAGGAATTAAGTAACCTTTAAGGTGGCTTAGATAACGCTCTTGTATTTCTGCATTAAATTGTTCGCGTTCAATTTGTTGCTCAAGCACATAAAATAAGTGAACTGGGTTAGCAGCCACTTCTGCATGATCGAAGTTAAAGACGCGGGAAAGGATTTTAAAAGCAAACCGTGTCGAAAGGCCCGTCATACCCTCATCTACTCCAGCATAATCTCGATACTCTTGATACGATTTAGCTTTAGGGTCGGTGTCTTTTAAGCTCTCTCCATCATACACTCGCATTTTTGAATAAATGCTTGAATTATCTGGCTCTTTAATGCGTGATAGTGAGACAAACTTAGCCAATGTTTCGAGTGTGCCAGGCGCACATGGCGCAGAAGCAAGTTCACTGTTCTCTATTAGTTTGTCGTATATTTTCACTTCTTCAGAAACGCGTAAACAGTAAGGTACTTTGACAATATAGACACGGTCTAAAAATGCTTCGTTATTTTTGTTGTTTTTAAATGTTTGCCATTCGGATTCATTTGAGTGAGCCAAGATCATACCGTTAAACGGTAATGCAGAAATCCCCTCTGTCCCGTTATAGTTTCCTTCTTGGGTTGCAGTCAGCAGCGGGTGTAGTACCTTAATAGGGGCTTTGAACATTTCTACAAACTCCATAAGCCCTTGATTTGATAGGCATAATGCGCCTGAGTAAGAGTAGGCGTCTGGGTCGTTTTGGGCGTAATGTTCAAGCTTTCTTATATCAACTTTACCAACCAAAGCCGAAATGTCTTGGTTATTTTCGTCTCCAGGCTCTGTTTTAGCGATGGCAACTTGGTCCAAAATTGATGGGAAGCGTTTTACCACTTTAAATTTACTAACATCACCATTGAATTCATGTAATCTTTTTGACGCCCACGGAGAAATAACAGTTTTTAAATAACGCGGTTTTATACCATATTCTTTTTCTAGTAATTCAGCATCTTCAATAGGGTTAAATAATGAGAGGGGGTGGTCATTAACAGGAGAGCCTTTAATGGCGTATATGGGTACTTGCTGCATCAAATATTTCAGTTTTTCAGCAATTGACGATTTACCGCCGCCAACAGGACCTAATAAATAAAGTACCTGTTTACATTCTTCAAGTCCTTGCGCAGCATGTTTTAAATACGACACAATTTGCTCAATTGCATCTTCCATTCCGTAAAATTCATTAAAAGCGGGGTAACGTGCAATTACCCTGTTTGAAAAAAGCCTGCTTAGGCGAGCATCACTCGCAGTATCTATCATTTGTGGTTCGCCAATTGCCATCAATAAGCGTTCAGGAGCACTCGCGTAGGCCGATTTATCTTTTTTACAGATCTCAAGAAACTCGGCGATACTGTACTCTTCTTCTTGTGCTGCTTCATATCTGGCTTGGTAGTGTTCAAATATCGTCATAACGACCTCCAGTAACCTGCTTACTCAAAAAGCTGATTTGTCTACAAAGAAAAAAGGTTACTTTAAGCTTAGTCTTGATATTAGTAATTTGCCTAAAAATTCTAAAATTTTAATGCATTAGGAGAAAAGAGGGAGGTAATAAAAAAGGCACTGACAGTGCCTTTTATTGCAATAATATTATCGCGTAATAACGGGGGTTTTGTTAAGCAATGTTGCTATTTGCGAATTCCCAGTTAACTAATGACCAGAAACCTTTTAGGTAATTAGGACGAACGTTGCGATAGTCGATATAGTAAGCATGCTCCCAAAGGTCAACAGTGATAATTGGGGTAACACCTGAGTCAGTAAGCGGTGTAGCTGCATTTGACGTATTTACGATATCTAAAGAGCCATCTGCAAGTTGTACTAACCATGTCCAGCTAGAACCGAAGTTATTTACTGCTTTATCATTAAATGCTTCTTGGAATGCAGCGAATGAGCCCCATTTTGCGTTAATAAGCTCAGCAACCTTACCTGTAGGTTCACCACCACCGTTTGGTGATAGGCTATGCCAGTAGAATGTGTGGTTCCAGATTTGAGCAGCGTTATTGAAAACACCCCCTTCTGAACTACATACAACTTCTTCTAAAGTTTTGTTAGCAAGTTCAGTGCCTTCGACTAAACCATTAAGCTTTACAACATAAGTGTTGTGGTGCTTACCATGGTGAAACTCTAAAGTTTCGCGTGAAATGTGAGGCTCAAGTGCATCGATTGCATAAGGTAGTGACGGTAGTTCAAATGCCATTTTAATCTCCATTTTGTTGTGTGAATGCCAAATATAAGTATCAAACACTATTGCACTTAAACAGTGCTGTTCTATACGAGTTGGCATTATAGTGATACTATAATTCCTGAGTATTTTACTCAAGTTTTGGCAAACAGCAATGGCGTTGCCTTAATACTAATCGTAAATATGGTCTTAATGGTGATATTTCAAGCATACTTTGCTATCACGGACCAAATGCTATCGTCACTTTGAGGTTAAAGATGGAAACCATTGATAAAATTAAACAGCAAATTTCTGAAAACCCGATTCTTTTATATATGAAAGGCTCTCCTAAATTGCCTAACTGTGGTTTTTCATCGCAAGCATCACAAGCTTTGATGTCATGTGGTGAGCAATTTGCGTACGTTGATATTTTACTTAATCCTGATATCCGCGCAGAGTTACCACATTATGCTAATTGGCCAACATTTCCACAGCTGTGGGTTGAAGGCGAGTTAATAGGTGGCTGTGATATTATTATTGAAATGTTTCAGCGAGGTGAATTACAACCATTAATTCAAGAAGCCGCTGCAAAATATAAAACTGAAGAGGCAGATTCGCCTGAATAACGTATAAATTTGTCGTAAATTTAAGTTATGTAGCCCAACCGTGTGTTGGGCTTTTTTTACTTTATTTAAAAGACGAACCTCACTCTAACTTCCTAGTTGACGCTAGCGTAAGCCATTATGTGATTGGGTTGGCATAAAATACTTTATTTTATCCTGCCAATAATAAACTTGGCTGAATAATATGCACGTACCTACCTCAAAATAACACTATTTCACATCGGCTTTTTGAATTTTTATTCAAAAAGCGCCTCGTTTACGTTTACGTAAACTGTAATCTATAGATTGTGTGATTAACTTTTCATTTAAAAATGACACTGGTGTCATGCTGGATTTTTGGTTCTTTTGTATGGGTTTTTCGGTTGGGTTTAATTTCGGATTAACTTGTCATACCATTGAGAAATATTCATGTTCATGAATATGTATTCATAATTGTATTGACTCGCATTTAAAACATCGCTAATTTTGACTATCTGCCAAAAATCTCGTTTGAAGTGAAACCAACGGCAGTTGTAGCAAGGGGAGGGGTCCATGTTATATGACTCAGCACTAGAAAAAGATAATTGTGGGTTTGGCTTGATAGCACATGTAAATGGTCAAGCTAGCCATAAACTCATTCGCACGGCGATAACAGGATTAGATCGGATGCAACACCGAGGGGGTATTGCATCCGATGGTAAAACAGGCGACGGCTGTGGCTTATTATTACAAAAGCCAGATAGTTTCTTTCGTGCAATTGCTGCAGAGCAACAGTGGCGCTTAGGTAAAAACTATGCCGTAGGCATGTTATTTTTGAACACGGATAGTGAGCTTGCAAAAGCCGCGAGAAAAGTGGTTGATGAAGAACTAGAAAAAGAAACATTAACACTAGTAGGTTGGCGGGAGGTGCCGACTGACCCGTCTATGTTAGGGCCAATTGCTAAACAACAATTACCGCTCTTTGAGCAAGTATTTGTGAGTGCGCCAGAAGGTTGGCGACCAAAAGATCTTGAGCGTCGACTGTATATTGCCAGACGCAGAATTGAAAAACGGCTCGTTCATGATAAGGAGTTTTACATTTCCAGCTTGTCGGGTTTGGTGACCGTATACAAAGGCTTGATGATGCCTGCTGATCTGCCTAATTTTTATCTTGACTTGGCTGATATGCGTATGACAAGTGCAATTTGCGTTTTTCATCAGCGTTTTTCCACTAATACTCAGCCACGTTGGCCTTTGGCTCAGCCATTTAGATATTTAGCACACAATGGTGAGATTAATACGATTACCGGTAACCGCCAGTGGGCAAAAGCGAGAGCGTATAAATTTTCATCTCCGCTATTACCAGACTTGCAATCAGCGGCACCTTTTGTCAATGAGGAAGGGTCTGATTCATCGAGCTTAGATAACATGCTTGAGTTATTCTTAGCTGGTGGCATGGATTTATTTAGAGCAATGCGGATGCTTGTGCCGCCGGCATGGCAAAAAAACCGTGCGATGGATGAAGACTTACGTGCCTTTTACGATTTTAATTCTATGCATATGGAACCTTGGGATGGTCCAGCAGGTGTCGTTATGTCTGATGGGCGCTTTGCCGCATGTAACCTCGATAGAAATGGCTTAAGACCCGCTCGCTACGTGCTAACGCAAGATGGCTTTATTACACTCGCATCAGAGGTGGGTATTTGGGATTACGCAGCTGATGAGGTGATAGATAAAGGGCGTGTAGGGCCTGGTGAATTATTAGTTATTGATACTCTGCATGGCAAAATTTGGCAATCAGATGAAATTGATCAAGATTTAAAATCGCGTCATCCTTATAAAGCTTGGTTAGAGCAAAATGTAAAACGCCTAACTCCGTTTGAGCAGCTTGACGAACAGCAAGCGGGTGGTAGGGATTTAGATGCACAGGCGCTGCTTACTTATCAAAAATTGTTTGGTTTTTCTAATGAAGAACTTGACCAAATACTAAGGGTAATGGGTCAAAATGGTCAAGAAGCGACGGGCTCTATGGGCGATGACACACCATTTGCCGTATTATCAGAAGGCTATCGTTCGTTATTTGACTACTTTAGACAAAAGTTTGCGCAAGTCACAAACCCACCTATTGATCCCTTAAGAGAAAACCATGTGATGTCGTTGGCTACTTGCATTGGTCGTGAACAAAATGTATTTAATGAAACAACTGGGCACGCTAAACGTTTGCAGTTTGAATCACCAGTATTGTCATATTCAGATATGCAGCAGCTTCGCAGTGCTGATGATGAACATTATTCTATTTGCAAAGTGTCGCTTAACTATTCTCCCGATGAAGGGCTAGAAAATGCGATAAACCGCATTTGTGACGAGGCACAGCAAAAAGCGCAGTCTGGATGTGTAATGGTGGTATTGAGTGACCGAGATATCAGTGAGAGTACATTGCCAGTGCCTGCAGCTATGGCAGTAGGCGCAGTACAGAGAAGATTAGCTGATACAAACTTGCGTTGTGACTCAAATATTATTATAGAGACTGGCAGTGTAAGAGACCCACATCAGTTTGCCGTGTTACTTGGTTTTGGTGTAACCGCTATTTATCCTTATCTTGCTTATGAATCGCTAGTGGCTATGTGTGATGACGGGATTATCAAAAAGACCTACCGAGAAGTGACGCTTGCCTATCGCAATGCGATTAACAAGGGGTTATATAAGATCATGTCGAAGATGGGGATTAGCACCATTGCCTCATACCGTTGTTCTATGCTGTTTGAAGCTGTTGGTTTATCGGATGCCGTGGTTAGCTGTTGTTTTAAAGGTGTGGCAAATCGCATTCAAGGTGCTTGTTTTGAGGAGTTTGAAAGCGATCAAGTCAAGTTGCACAAATTGGCGTTTAGTCGAAGAAAGTTGTTGAGCCATGGAGGGTTGCTTAAATATGTACATGATGGTGAGTACCATGCTTATAACCCTGATGTTGTGCAAACACTTCAAGTGGCGGTTCGCTCGGGTAACTACAACGATTATCAAAAATATGCGCAATTGGTCAATAATAGACCTGTGACTAATTTACGTGACTTACTTGCGTTAAAAACTCAAACACCGATCAGTATAGATGAAGTAGAACCTGCCACAGAGTTATATAAGCGCTTTGACTCCGCAGCTATGAGCATTGGAGCATTATCTCCAGAAGCCCACGAAGCGTTAGCCATTGCGATGAACCGTTTGGGCGGCTGTTCAAATTCAGGTGAAGGTGGTGAAGACAAACAACGCTTTGGTACTGAAAAAAACTCGCGAATAAAGCAAGTAGCGTCAGGTCGTTTTGGTGTGACACCGCATTATTTACAAAGCGCTGATGTTATCCAAATTAAAGTAGCGCAGGGCGCAAAGCCAGGAGAAGGAGGCCAGCTGCCGGGTGAAAAGGTAACGCCGTATATTGCGAAGTTGCGTTATTCTGTACCGGGCGTGACCCTTATCTCACCTCCGCCACATCATGATATTTACTCTATTGAGGATTTGGCCCAACTCATTTTCGATTTAAAACAAGTCAACCCCAAAGCCATGATTTCCGTAAAGCTGGTATCTGAACCAGGAGTGGGGACCATTGCAACAGGGGTCGCAAAAGCTTATGCCGATCTCATTACCATTGCCGGTTATGATGGAGGGACGGGTGCTAGTCCGTTGACGTCTGTAAAATATGCCGGTAGTCCTTGGGAGCTTGGGCTTGTGGAGACACAGCAGGCATTGGTTGAAAATGGCTTACGTCATCGTATTCGTTTACAAACTGATGGTGGCTTAAAAACAGGCCTAGACATTATTAAAGCAGCTATTCTAGGTGCCGAAAGTTTTGGCTTTGGTACGGGCCCTATGGTTGCTTTAGGGTGTAAATACCTCAGAATTTGTCACTTAAATAACTGTGCAACGGGCGTGGCTACTCAAGATGAAACATTACGTCAAAAGCATTACCACGGTTTACCCGAAATGGCGATGAACTACTTTAAGTTTATTGCACAAGAGGCGCGTGAGTTAATGGCTGAGCTTGGTGTAAAACGGTTGGTTGATTTAATTGGTCGAACAGAGTTATTAGATGTAATCGAAGGTCGTACAGTCAAGCAAAACAAGCTTGATTTATCTAACTTATTAGCAAAACCAAATAACCCCTCAGGTGAAACGTTTTATTGCAGTGCAGTCAATACGTCACACTATCAAGGCGAGCTAAATGAGCGGTTGTTAGACAAAGCGAAGCAAGCGATTGATACAAAATCAGGGACTTCGTTAGTTAATCGCATCGCTAATACAGATCGTTCCGTAGGCGCTTTATTGTCAGGGTATATTGCTAGTAAATATGGCAATCAAGGCATGGCAGCGGACCCTGTCGCAATTGAATTACATGGTACTGCAGGCCAATCATTTGGTGTTTGGAATGCTGGTGGTTTAGAGATGACGCTGGTGGGAGATGCTAATGATTATGTTGGCAAAGGTATGGCTGGCGGTAAGCTGGTTATCCGTCCTCCAATGGGCTCTAGTTTTGCAAGTCATCAAGCCACTATAATGGGTAATACCTGCTTGTATGGTGCAACGGGCGGTAAGCTATTTGCAGCGGGTCGAGCTGGGGAGCGTTTTGCTGTCAGAAACTCTGGTGTTCAGGCTGTTGTGGAAGGGCTCGGTGATAATGGCTGCGAGTATATGACTGGTGGTGTTGTGTGTGTACTTGGGGCTGTTGGTGTGAACTTTGGCGCAGGTATGACGGGGGGCTTTGCCTATGTTTTGGATGAAAGCAATGATTTTGAAAAGCGTATCAATCCAGAGCTAGTGGAAGTCGTTGAGCTTACAGAGTTAGCGTCTCATCAAGAGCATTTACGTGGTCTTATTGCTGAGCACTCAGACTTAACGTGTTCATCAAGATCTGAGCAAGTACTTGCTAACTTTGATTTGTATTTACCGATGTTTAAGTTGATAAAACCAAAATCAAGTGACGTTAAAGGCCTATTAGGGCATAGGGCGCGCAGTAGCGCAGAGCTTCGTGTGCAGGCTCAGTAGGGGGAAGTATGAGCGAGAATGTTTATCAATTTATTGACGTGCAAAGAGTTGATCCGCGTAAAAAGCCAATATCAACTCGTAAGCAGTCATTTGTCGAGATTTATGAGCCTTTTTCGGGTAGTCAGGTTAACTCACAATCAGATCGTTGTTTAGATTGTGGTAATCCTTATTGTGAGTGGAAGTGTCCAGTTCATAACTATATTCCACAGTGGCTTAAATTGATCCGAAATGGACGCATTTTTGAAGCTGCAGAATTATCTCACAGAACCAATAGTCTGCCAGAAGTGTGTGGTCGCGTATGTCCTCAAGATAGGCTGTGCGAAGGCGCATGTACGCTAAATGAAGAGTTTGGTGCTGTTACTATCGGGAATATTGAAAAGTACATTACGGATACCGCATTTGCGCAAGGCTGGAAGCCAGATATGTCTTATGTGGTTTGGAGCGATAAAAAAGTGGCTATTATTGGTGCTGGGCCAGCAGGGCTTGGTTGTGCCGATATCTTGGTACGCAACGGTGTAAAGCCTGTCGTATTTGATCGCAACCCAGAGATTGGTGGGTTGCTTACCTTTGGCATACCATCATTTAAACTTGAAAAGTCAGTGATGCAAAAGCGTCGAGAAGTATTTGCTGAAATGGGGGTGGATTTTAAGTTAAATACCGAAGTAGGCAAAGATATCAGCATGGATGAATTACTAGCCCAATACGATGCGGTGTTTGTTGGAGTAGGTACTTATCAAAGTATGCGAGGTGGGCTAGTTAATGAAGATGCATCAGGTGTACACGATGCGCTACCATTTTTAATCGGCAATACCAATCGAGTAATGGGCTATGACGAAACCAAGCAACCATTTGTTGATATGGCAGGAAAAAAAGTGGTGGTGTTAGGTGGTGGTGATACAGCTATGGACTGCGTTCGTACTTCTGTCAGGCAAAACGCTGCATCGGTTGTATGTGCTTATCGCCGTGATGAAGAGAACATGCCAGGTTCACGCAAGGAGGTTAAAAATGCCAAAGAGGAAGGGGTTGAGTTTAAGTTTAACTTACAACCTAAAGGCATCTTAATCGATTCAAATGGGCTGGTTAGTGGTGTTGAAATGGTACAAACTAAGCTTGGTGAACCTGACGAGAATGGGCGGCAAAAAGTCCAAGAGGTGCCAGGTTCTGAGCATGTGCTAGACGCTGATGCTGTATTAATTGCTTTTGGCTTTAAACCTCATAGTCTGGACTGGCTTACTCATTATGATGTTGAAATTAACCATTGGGGTGGCATTGAAGCACCTGAGCAAGGGGCATTCACACACCAAACAAGCAACCCGAAAATTTTTGCCGGAGGTGATGCAGTACGAGGCTCTGATCTTGTTGTAACTGCAATATTTGAGGGCAGAAATGCCGCTGAGGGTATTTTGGACTATTTAGATGTATAGCAAGTAATGATTTCAAACTAAGTAGTAAGACCATCGGGCCCGCACTAGCGGGCTTTTTTATGAATAAGTTTATAGACAAGAGGTGCCTTTAGGGTAAAGGTTGCACCAATTACAGAGTCAATGACTGGTGTGCATTATAATCATTAAAAATAAAAGTGTTTACAGTAACCTGAACTTCACTCAAAGGGACATTCTCATTCAGAGAGTCCATTACTATAATATTGATGCTCGGTGAGCCAAAGCCTTGACAGTTACCTAAAGAGGTGTTGATGTAGTGGCACTAGCACAACCTTCAGGAAGGGGTTAGTATTAAAAGTAAGAAATGTGTTTCATCAGTTCTATCCTTAGTTTTAAGTTTAGGCCCGGGTGTATTTAGGGATGAACAATTGGCCTGATCAAAAGTCTGAAAAATACTCCCAAACAATGTTTTATATACATGATGAAGATAATGAGTCTGATATTTTAAAAGTTAGGTATTAAACATAAGAGTACCTCTTAGAAAAGAAGTATAAAATCATATTTTTGAGTCAAGGCAGAGTTGGTGATTTTGATCTAGATTAAAAGTCAGATTTTAAGGCTTTTTATAAACGGTTAAAAATCAAGTGGCGATATTATCAACTAGTATATTTGATGGTTTTAATCATTGCCTGATATTTTTATACGCAGGGGTTTGATAACGTATCGTTTTACTATTAATAATAATGAAACGATACGCAATAAAATACATTGCTTATATTAGAAAGAATTAATCTATTAATTAACTGGCGCTGCTTTTCATCGCTAGAATAAAATTAATAACACACTAATTAAAGCCAATGTCTATTTGGGTTTGAGATATCAATAAGACTCACATTCCCACTCAGTTTGTGTTGAGCCAATTGTATTTCCGCCAGCAATTCTATAAGTTTGATTTAAACTAACCTCATCATTTTTAACTAATTTTTTTACTTTCTTCTTTTTTAAGTTTAGCTTTATTTTTTTCATTTTAATATTCCCTATTTTTTGTGATTTAAAATACAGGTCTGTACCCGTAAATTTATAGTAGCAAGGTGTTTTTGTTTTTTCAACTTAAAAGTAACAAATGTATAAATATCTAGATGTTATCTATAAACTACAGAGCAAAATATATCAGTGATATAGTGAAGCATTTATAACTAGTAAATTAGTTGTTTTTTAATTACTTTGCACAGTAAGCAGCTCTTTTGCACTGGCTTTTGTTGTTTCACTTATCTTATCACCGCCAATAAGGCGCGCTATTTCTGTCACCCTCATATCATGCTGAAGTGGTTTCATTGAGGTGAATGTTTCACCACCGTCTACTGTTTTAGCAACAAAAAATTGCTGATGGCCACTACATGCAACTTGTGGCAAATGTGTCACACAAATAACTTGAGTAGACAGACCCAGTTGCCTAAGTAGCTTGCCAACTTGTGATGCAGTAGGGCCAGAAATACCGACATCGACTTCATCAAAAATGAGCGTTGGCGTTGTAACGCGTTGTGCAATGATCACTTGAATTGCCAAACTTATACGCGAAAGCTCACCTCCTGAGGCCACTTTGCCTAGCGGTTGTAGTGGTTGGCCAGGGTTGGTGGTGACTAAAAATTCAATATCATCAAACCCCTTTGCTGCGGGTTTTTGTTGGCTTTTTTGTGTTAGCTCAATTGCAAATCGACCATTTTCCATAGACAGTGACGACATGCTTTTACTGATAAGCGAATTGAGTTTCTTAGCAGCCGTCAGCCTGCTGTCACTGAGTCCTTTAGCTGCAATATTATAGGCATGAATGGCATCTGCGATTTCTTGTTCAAGGTCATCTAGACGTTGAAAATCTGAACTTATTTCATTTAATTCGTGCTTTAATTTTTGATGAAAAGCATAAATTTCATGCGGTTTTATGGCATGTTTACGAGACAAATCCATCGCCTTGGAAAGGCGCTCTTCTAACTCTTGAAGGCGCATAGGGTCTTGGTCAATACTTTCGCTGTAACTTCGCACTTCCCGGCATGCTTCATCAATTTGTACAGCTGCTTCTTCAAGCATCTGTGCAATTGGATTTAACTGCTTATCATAACCTGCTAATTCACTGAACTGTTGCGCACTTTGCTGTAGTTGACTCAGAACTGTTTGGTCACCCTCATAAAGGTAAGCAAGTTCTCTTTGGCAGGTTTCTATAATAGTTTGGCTATGGCTAAGTCGGCTATGTTCAGCCTCAATATTTGAAAATTCACCGTCTTCTAGCGCAAATTCATCTAACTCCGCTACCTGATATTCTAGCAACTGCTGTTTTGCAGCCTGTGTTTGTTGTTGTTTTTGTAGTTCACTGTATTCGCGTTGTAATTTGTTAAAATGGTTGTATTGTGTAGTGACGGCATTTAACAGTGAGTGATGGCCCGCGTAAGCATCCAGAAGGTGTAATTGGTGTTCTGGCTTTAACAATAACTGGTGAGCGTGTTGACCGTGAATAGCAATCAAATATTGGCCCAAGTCTTTTAGTTGTCCTGCGGTAACAGCAATACCATTAATATAGCTTTTGCTGCGTCCACTTTTACTGATCACACGGCGTAAAATACAATCATGCTCTTCATTGTTGAGCATATGCTCTTTTAGAAATTGTTTTGCGACGGGTAATTTCGAAATATCGAAATGAGCGCTAATTTGGGCTTTGTCTGTACCAGGGCGAATGGCTGCAGGGTCTGCACGCTCGCCAAGGCATAGTGACAAAGCATCAATGGCAATTGATTTACCAGCACCAGTTTCACCAGTAATGGCCGTCATGCCAGCTTGCCACTCAATATTTAAGGCATTAACGATTGCAAAATTTTTAATTTCTAAGTTGATAAGCATACTGTGTATCCAAACAGTGGTTATACTGTTAATTTATACAGTATGCGTTAAAAATGCAACTTGAATTTTAAATATACATAATTTAAAAGTTTAACTAGTTGTGAGCCTTTCTTTTGCAGCTGTCATTTGTTGTTCTATGTTGTTTGTCTTATCGTTTAAGTCAGTATCATCGTCCTGATTGTTTTTCTCTTCTTGCGCTTCATTTTCTTGCAAAATAGCGTCAGGCACATCTGGGGTTTTAATTAAAGTGATAAGAGCAGGCAGTATCTCATAGTAAAAACCTTTATTGTAAGCGATGCCAGAAGAGGGTAGCTCTGCAACAAAGTACTGTAACTGTTCTGCAAGTAGTTCTTTATTTCCTGTAATATGAGCTTTACCTAACTCAGTGCCAACTGCCCGTGTAAATTGCTCACTGACTAATTCAAGTTGGCTTAGGTTTTCTTCTGTATGAGGCTGAACAACAAAAAAGTTACTAACAATTGAATTAATTTTAGGCGCATATTTGGGACGTAATATCTTAGCATCTACATACTCAGCAGTTTTGAACTTAAAGTGATCGGTGATTTCTTTTAAGCGGTCATTAAATACTTTCTTTTTTGCTTCTCGTGCTTTTTTTCGATTATTTTCTATCACTAAGTACACTCCAAGTAGTGTGATTAGCAGTAGCAAAGTGACAAAAACAATATAATTGATCATAACAACGAAAATTTCCTAAATTAGAAAAATAATTTTGCCTATTCTGCGGTATATAAGGTGCATTAGTAAAGCCTACTGCCCCAATTTAATTTTTGTCTAAGTACATTGTAATAGGAGTATGATTTTGGGTGAATTAGTCGCAATTTTTTATTTGCTTTTTTTATCACCACTTCGTCACCCGGAAGCAGAGCCAAAACTACATGGCTGTCACAACTAACTTGCAAACTATCGGTGTTTTCTAAACTAAGTTTTAGCCTAATCTCGTTATTTGCATCGACAACTAAGGGTCGACTAGATAGCGTGTGTGGAAACATCGGCACGAGTGACATTGCGTTAAGTTGTGGTGTGAGTATGGGGCCACCACCGGAGAGTGAATATGCGGTAGAACCTGTGGGCGTTGATACAATTAATCCATCAGAACGTTGAGAAAAGACAAACTCATCGTTAATGAAGGCTTCAAATTCTATCATATGAGCCACTTTATCCGCGTGAAGTACCGCTTCGTTAACTGCTAAATTGGCACTTTTAAGTTCGGCATGCCGATATACTTCTACTTCTAATAAAAATCGCGATTCAGCAATAAACTCACCGCGTAACACTTCTTCTAGGCTTGCTTCAAAACCTTCAGGGTCTAAGTCGGTTAAAAACCCTAAATTACCCCGGTTCACACCAATGACAGCGACATCAAAGCGAGCGAGCACTCTAGCCGCACCTAACATATTACCATCTCCGCCAACGACGATAGCTAAGTCACACTGGTTACCTAATTCAACGAGTTCTGTTAGTGAATTGTTATCAACATTTGATATTTGCGCGCCCACGCGTTGTTCTACCAAAACAGTATAACCAAGTGCTTGCAAAAAGGTGTATAAGCGTTGTAAGGTCAACGCCGCGCCTTCATGGTTAGGCTTTCCAATGAGGCCTATGGTTTTGAAGGGAGTCGTCATGTCGAGTTCCTTGATAATTATAAAGTAAGACTAACTTAAAAAGTCGGTACTTGAAACTGACAAATGATGTCACCACATAAATAATATGAATATAACAGCACGCGACCAACAAATCTTCTCAGCAGTGATGAGTTTATACTGTAATGGTGAAGGGCACCCTGTGGCTTCTAGCAAAATAGCCAAGCAAAAAGGTATGGCTGTATGCTCAGCAACTGTGCGTAATGCAATGGCTCGACTAGAAAAGTTTGGGTTATTGTATTCACCACATACATCTGCTGGTAGGGTGCCGACTGATTCTGGACTTAAATACTGGCTGGATGAGTATTTTTCGTTGACTGAAATTGCGAACTATTGGCAGCCACAGCAAAATCAATTGATAGAGTTTGCTCACAGTGTTAGTCAGCAATTTAATGTTTGTTGTTGTGTTGGTTTACCGCAGGCAAGCTCACAGCTAGTGTTTAGAGTGGAAGTGTTAGCTTTTGATAGTAGCTCTTGGTTGGTGTTGCTTATTGATAAAGCAGGACAGTCTCAAAATATATGTATTAATAAACCCAAAGATGACAGCGATCAGCATCGTTATTTATTTGCTGCATGGATGAACACGGTATTTAGTCAACAAACGTTAATTGAGGGGTTACACCGCATGAGAGCTATGGCTCATAGTGCGCCTGAGAGCTGTCGTGATCAATTGGCACAGTGGACGCGTGAGTTACACCATCAATTAGGTACAGACAACAGCATTGTTGTGGGTGAGCGTTTTTTATACCAAAGTTTAGATATAGATTCTGGGCTAAATATAGGTGTTTCATTTTTACATCAAGTAGAGGATAAACTTGCGTTTAAAAATGGTGTGTCGGTTTTATTGGGTATTGAATTGAGTACGCTAAATGTGAAACAGTCGATAGTTCTGAGTGTGCCTTACTTTCAAAATGGTGAATATCAAAGCCGCTTTTGTGTTATTTGCCCTACAAATGCGCCAATAGAAGCAATCATTACACAATTTTCTCAAATCACGCCAATAGGGGCTTGAATCTCAAATTTCAATCCCCATAATTAGCCACAGTTGTAAAGAATCGGAGAAATTTACATGTCTGAGCAAACTAATGCCCCTGAACATGAACAAGAAGCTGCTGAGCACGTAGAGCAAGCAGTAGAAACACCAGAAGTAAATCAAGAAGAAGCGCAAACAGAGTTAAGCCCTGAAGAAGAAATAGCTGGTTTATATGCAGAGCTAGAAGCTGCTAAGCAAACTATTAAAGATCAACAAGATGGTGTTGTACGTGCTGCTGCCGATGTTGAAAATATACGCCGAAGAGCTGCTCAAGATGTAGAAAAAGCACATAAGTTTGCACTAGAAAAATTTGCTAATGAGCTTTTACCAGTGATTGATAACCTTGAGCGTGCGATTGAGTTTTCTGATAGAGAAAATGAAACACTTAAGCCGGTGCTTGAAGGGATAGATATGACGGTTAAAAGCTTCTCTGATGCAGTTGCTAAGTTTGGTGTTGAGACTGTTAATCCAAAAGGTGAAGCATTTAACCCTGATTTGCACCAAGCAATGTCTATTCAGCCAAGCAACGATGTATCGCCAAATACCGTACTTGCAGTGATGCAAAAAGGCTACACATTGAATGGTCGCTTGTTGCGTCCAGCAATGGTGATGGTATCTAAAGAAGCTGAATAATGCACTGCATTTAGGTAATAAAAAGCCGATATTATTCGGCTTTTTTTATGCGTGACTTTTGTATTAATTGATAACTGCAGCATAGTAAAACGGCGCCGAGCATTAGTGCTGAAAAAGGCAGTGCGTTTGTCGGTTCAAGCAGTGCTAATATAGGCCCGACTAAGGCACCACTGCCAAAACGTAGTGTGCCGATAACTGCTGTCGCTGTGCCTGTATGTTCTTCAAAAGCGATTAAGATAAGTGCGTCAGCATTACTGGCAATGATCCCTAAGCTCATCATCAATGGCGCGACAGTACTTGCAAATAGCCATATATTTGTAGGCAGCATACTTTCTATAATTAGCGCTGTACCTGTAATTAACCCAATGGCTAAACCTATATTGAGCATTTGTCTTGACCCAAGCTTTGGCACTAAGCGGGTATTAAGAAAGTTACCAAACATCAGCGCCATAACATTTAATGCGAATAAAATGCCAAATAATTGCTCTGATACAGAGAAGTAATCAAGATAGACAAAAGGGACTGAAGTTAAAAAGCAAAAAAATGCAAACGAAGCTGCCATGGAAGTAAGTATATCCATGCGGCAATGTTTATTTGATAGTACTTGACGGTAGTTCTTTAAAAAAAATGCCATGGATATTTTGCTGGTATTAAATCTTGGTACATCGATATTGCTATACAAACAGCATGCAAGTACCACAAAAGCGTATGCTGCAAGCACCCAAAAAATGGCACTCCAATGCCACATCAGCATTAAAGCTGCACCGATACTAGGTGCCAGTAAAGGAGCAAGCATCATGATCATCGTAACGTATGACATGCCTTTAGCGGTATCTTTTTGATAGTAATAACGAATAATTCCAGGAACAACAACGCTTGCCGCTGCCCCGGTAAAAGCTTGCACGATACGTAAAAAGTTGAAGAGCTCAATATTTGTGGTTACAGCCAGTAGTACTGAACTGATAGCAAACCCAAACAGCCCAAAGCGAGCTAAGTGAGTACGAGAAAATCGATCTGCAAGAGGGCCAAAAATTAACATCCCTAAAGCATAACCTGCCAGGTAACTACTTAAGGAGATTTGCACCTGCTCAAGCGAGGTATTTAAATCCTGAGCAATTGCGACCATGGCTGGTAAATATAAATCGATAGCTAAAGGCGTGAGGGCCACGATACTGGCTAATAGTGGTAAAAATAATTTACCAAGTGGGTGAGAGTGTTGCACAAGTTTCCAAAATTGTAGCTTTTCTATATTGTACCAATATCTAACAAAATAAGCTTACGTTAATAGGCAAATTGCAAATATTTAAGCTTAATTACTGTATTACTATATTTGAGTCAAAGCTAAGATGTTTTACACTAGCGATACGCTTAATGTTATTAGGAATTAACTGCATGAAAAAAATATTAACTGCCTTGGCAATCACACTTGTGCTGACTGGGTGTAAAACATCTCCGACAGGGCGAACACAAATTACTCTCTATTCAGAACAGAAAATGGATGAAATGGGTGTGGCGAGCTTTGCACAGATGAAAGAGCAGCAAGCTATTGAAACTGACAAAGCGATCAATAGTTATGTGAAATGCATTGCTGATAACCTAATTGCACAACTTCCTACAGAATATGCAAATCAACAATGGGAAGTCGTCGTATTTGAAGATGACAGTGCCAATGCTTTTGCATTACCAGGTGGAAAAATAGGGGTACATACTGGATTGTTAGAGGTTGCTAAAAACCAACATCAACTAGCAGCTGTTATGGGCCATGAAGTCGGGCATGTGATTGCTCAACATGCAAATGAACGTGTATCGCAAAATAGTTTGCTGCAGTTTGGTTTGCAAGCAAGTAATGTAGCGTTGCAAATGGGTGATATTCAATATAGAGATGCAATAATGCAAGGTTTAGGCGTAGGCGCACAGTTTGGTGTTGCTTTACCATTTAGCCGTTCACATGAAAGTGAAGCGGACATAATAGGTTTAGAGTTGATGGCAAAAGCGGGGTTTGAACCTCAAGGCTCAGTGGAACTTTGGCAAAATATGGCGGCTGTATCTGGTGAGCGCCCACCTGAATTTATGTCTACGCACCCTGCACCGCAAAGTCGGATTGCTAATTTGGAAAATGGTATGATTAGCGCTAATGAGCTTAAACAACTTGCATGGCAGGCAGGGCATAAGCCACAGTGTAAATAGCGAACGTGCCCATATTCAATGTGTATGCTATTACCTTGGGCATACACATTATGCAAGCAATACTATATTAGGTTTGTGGAAAATATAAGCAGTGCTTTGGTAAGTTTGATCAGGCTCAAAATAGTGCGTAACTAACGCCCGAAGAGGACAAAAGTCCTTATCTGAAGGGGCTTATTTAACTATGCTCGCCAGCTATCTACAGAGTTAAAGCACTACGATAGGCTGGTTTAGATACCGATTGCTTATTATGAGTGAACTCAAGCAATAATCAAGTGGAATCATTATGCAACAATTACCTACAGTCGATTACCGTGCGCCAGACGCAGCGGAACAGTTTGTCGAATCTTTACGAAATACTGGTTTTGGTGTTTTGAAAAACCATCCCATCCCGCAGCAATTAGTTGAGTCTATCTACGAAAACTGGCAAGTGTTTTTTAATTCTGAGCAAAAACATCAGTTTTTGTTCGATAAAGAAACACAAGATGGGTATTTTCCACCTGATGTCTCTGAAGTTGCAAAAGGGTTTACAGTAAAAGATATTAAAGAATACTTCCATGTATATCCTAAAGGACGTGTACCAGCTCAATTAGGAGCACAAATCCGTGAATATTACCGGTTAGCTAATGAATTTGCAGCTGAATTATTAAGCTGGGTGCAAGCACAAGCACCTGAAGATGTAAGTGCTAAATTCTCAATTGACCTCAAAGATATGATCGCAAACTCAGAACAAACTCTATTGCGTATTTTGCACTACCCACCAGTGACAGGTGATGAAGAGCCTGGTGCTATTCGTGCGGCTGCACATGGTGATATTAATTTACTTACGGTATTACCTGCGGCTAATGAACCAGGCTTGCAGGTACAAACAAAAGAAGGCGGCTGGTTAGATGTGCCATGTGATTTTGGTTCTTTGATTATTAACATCGGTGATATGTTACAAGAAGCATCAGGGGGCTACTTTCCGTCGACCATTCACCGAGTGATTAACCCAACAGGTAAGGCATCAACTAAATCTCGAATATCATTACCTTTGTTTTTACACCCTCGTCCAGATGTAGTTCTATCAGAGCGTTATACCGCAGATAGCTACTTACAAGAAAGACTGGCAGAGTTAGGGGTTAAATAAAAAGAGCGGCTACGCCGCTTTTTTATTTATAATTCATATTGTTACTATTAATTCTAGCATTTTTAAACTGCCTCTATATAAATACAAAAAGTAAATTTACGCTGACAATTTTAAAATTCTATGCAATATTAGAATTTTTCATTGTCGAGCAAAATTGGCAAAAAATTAATGACAACGCTGTCATTTTGTGTGTAACATTAATTCAACACGACTGAATGCTCAGCAATAATTATAAAATTGAGCCAACCCCAATCGATAGAGGTCGCTACATGATGGCTAAACAGGTACAACAAGACCAGTTATATATAGGTATAGACGGCGGAGGAACCAAATGCCGTGCTACTATCTTCTCAAAGCAACACGGTGTGTTAGGCACTGGGCTGGGAGGTCCAGCAAATCCACTTCATGGTCTTGAACGTACGTTAGAGTCAATCATGGTATCTACACAGCTGGCTTTGCAAGATGCTGGTTTACGAGTAGAACAAGTGCATGAACTAAATGCCGGAATGGGACTTGCTGGCGTAAACCTACCAGCACTTTATGACAAAATCGTGCAATGGGACCACCCATTTCAACAAATGTATTTAACTACCGATTTACACACCGCCTGCATCGGTGCACATGAAGGGCAAGATGGAGCTGTAATTATAACTGGGACGGGCTCTTGTGGTTTTTCTATCGTTGATGGTCAATCTGTAAACTATGGAGGCCATGGTTTTGCACAAGGTGATATTGGCAGTGGTGCTTGGATGGGCTTAGAAGCTGTAAAAGCCGCATTACTTGATTTAGATGAACTAGGCCCAGCTACAAAAATGAGCGCAATATTTAAATCTCATTTTAATACGCTTACAGCAATGGGAATTGCTGAGCATATGGCAGGTCAACCGTCTAGCGTTTATGCAAAGTTAGCTCGTTTTGTATTTGATGCAGCTGAACACCAAGACGAAGTTGCTTTGTCGATTGTTACTAAAGGTGCTGATTATATCAGCCACTTAGCAAAGAGGTTACTTGAAAATAATCCACCCCGCTTGTCGATGATAGGTGGATTAGCTGAACCATTAAATAAATGGTTAGACCCTGAAATTGCAAAGCATGTAGAGTTACCTAAACAGCCACCTGAAATGGGTGCCATCTATTTTGCTATTCGTAATGTTGAACAAACCCTTGGAAAGGTAAATTAATGACTAGGCAACTATACAGAGCAAAAAAATTATTTGATGGCTATCGTTTCAAGGAAAATATCACTTTTTCAATAGCGCAAGGTCAAATTAGTTTTGACACAAGTGACGAGAGCGGTTTAGTTGAGGAACTTAATGGTTTAGTCGTACCTGGTTTTATTGATGTACAAGTCAATGGCGGTGGAGGCGCATTTTTTAATGCAGATCAAAGCACAAATTGCCTTGAAAAAATGGTTCGAGCACATGGGCAGTTTGGCTCTACTGTTTTGATGCCAACCCTTATTACTGACAAAGTAGAAGTGATGGCTGCAGCAGCTGATTGTGTGGCACAAGCGTTAGCGCAAAATCAAACTGGTATTGTAGGCGTTCATTTTGAAGGACCACATTTATCTTATCCTAAAAAGGGGACTCATAGTGAGCAGTATATTCGCCCCATATCAGAAGAAGAGTTTGCTATCTATGCTCGTCAAGACTTAGGAATAAAAATGGTCACTCTTGCACCGGAAACCGTGCCAATTGAAGATATTGAACGTTTAGTTAAGCTAGGCGTTAAGGTGTGTATTGGTCACTCAAATGCTGATTTTGATACAAGCATGCGGGCCTTGCAAGCCGGGGTAGATGGGTTCACACATTTATTTAATGCTATGTCTGCATTTACCTCTCGTGAGCCAGGGGTTGTGGGCGCAGCACTTTGGGATGATAACAGTTGGTGTGGCTTAATTGTTGACGGGCACCATGTGCATAGTACATCAGCAAAGCTTGCTATTCGAACTAAACAACGTGGCAAGATGATGCTAGTAACCGATGCGATGCCTCCGGTTGGCACTGATGATATGGAGTTTGACTTTTTTGATGGTCGTAAAGTTATCCGAACTGGCGACAGATTAAACTCAACAACGGGTGAGTTAGCAGGGAGTGTACTAGATATGGCAAGTGCGGTACGTAATACTGTGAATGATCTTGACGTGTCGCTTGCCGAAAGTTTGCGCATGGCCTCTTTATATCCTGCCCAGTATTTGAATTTGACACGAAAAGGGCATTTAACAGAAGGCGCAGATGCTGATTTTGTTGTGTTAGATGATAACTATTATGCAAAATCAACCTATATTGCAGGTCAGAAGCTTTAATTTTTCCCTGAATAAAAACCCCGTTGCAGTATAACGGGGCTTTTTTTATGAGGTTTTAATGACGACAAAAACAATAAGAAAACGCCTAGCTTCTCTTGATGCATTACGCGGTATGGATATGTTTTGGATTTTAGGAGGACAGTCAATTTTTGCCGCTTTATTCGTATTGACTGGTTGGCAAGGATGGCAGTTATTTGAAGCGCATACAGTACATAGTCCATGGCATGGTTTCACATTTTATGACTTAATTTTCCCGTTATTTATTTTCCTTTCAGGCGTTGCCATGGGTCTTGCGCCAAAACGAATAGATCATTTACCTTTTTCTCAGCGACAGCCTTATTATCAAAAAGCGTTAAAAAGATTATTGCTATTGTGTTTGTTGGGTATTTTATATAACCACGGATGGGGGACTGGTATACCTGCTGCGCTTGGAGAAGTGCGATATACAAGCGTATTAGGGCGAATTGCGATTGCATGGTTTTTTTGCGCTTTGCTTGTTTGGCACACCAGCGCGCGTACGCAGGCTTTTGTGGCAATCGGAGTTTTACTGTTTTATTGGTTGTTATTGTGCTTTATTCCTGTACCTGGAGGTAGCGCTGGAGATTTAGCCGCCAATGGGGCAGGTAGTTGGAATGCATGGTTCGATAAGTATTTTTTGCCAGGGATAAGCTATCAAAATAAAGTGGTAGACCCAGAAGGGGTGCTGTCGAACCTACCTGCAATAGTCAATGCGCTAGCAGGTGTCTTTGTCGGTCGTTTTATTGCTCAAGCACAGCAGTTTGGGCAATGGCGAAGTGTTGCAGCGCTTTTTAGTGCGGGCCTTGCAAGTGTATTACTTGGCTGGCTTTGGGATTTGCAATTTCCTGTTAATAAAGAGTTATGGACCAGTTCATTTGTGCTTGTTACCGTTGGCTGGAGTGCAATGTTGTTTGCAATTTTTTATGCGTTGGTAGATTTATTAAATACTCAGCGCTTGGTCTACCCATTTATTATCATTGGTGCAAACTCAATCATTATTTATTTGGCCTCATCGTTGGTAAGCTGGGACTATATTAGCCGTAGTGTATTTGGTGGCGTGATTGCTATAGCTTCTTCTGATTGGCAACCTTTATTGAGTGTCTTAGCATTGCTATTTGTGCAGCTTTTGGTTTTGCATTGGATGTATAAGCGGAAGGTTTTTGTCAGCGTTTAATAACGTAGCTGAAATAAATTTAAACTAGCAAAGCCCTCTGTTCACGGGGGCTTTGTAGATCTTGGAGTCAAAATAGAGAAAATTTCCTTCACTTTTACTTTACAAAACTTTTTATTCTGATAATAATGACAGCGTTGTCATAATGGTAATGCCTAATACAGTGTATCCCAATTAGGTTTGATCTGACCTTACTTTGATTGCACGCGAAGTAAGGCTCAGATCCCATTTTTCTTTGTACTCAACATTGAGCTTATACTATGCAAATTGTTATTTTAAATGATGCCGCTGAAGTCGCAGCCTATGGCGCAGACATATTTTCAACACAGTTAAAACGCAAAGCTGAGTCAGTACTAGGTTTGGCAACAGGCTCCACACCAGTTGCATTATATCAAGAGCTTATCCGCCTTAACCGTGATGGAGAGTTAAGCTTTGCCAGTGCTAAAACATTTAACTTAGATGAATACCTTGGGCTTGAAGGTGAGCATCCACAAAGTTATCGTTATTTCATGAATGAACAATTGTTTAATCATATTGATATTGATATGGACAATACGCATGTGCCGCCAGGAGATGCGAAAAACCCAGTCACAGCATGTCAAGATTATGAAGCTCGTATGGTGGCAGCAGGTGGCGTTGATATACAGTTGTTAGGTATTGGTCGTAATGGCCACATTGGGTTTAATGAACCTTCATCAGGCCTTACATCTCGTACTCGCGTTAAAACATTAACCAAAGAAACCATAGAAGACAATGCGCGCTTTTTTGAAGAAGGTGAATATCAACCACATTTATCAATTACTATGGGTATTGGTACTATTTTAGATGCTAAAAAAGTTGTGCTACTTGCAACGGGTGAAAACAAAGCTGATGCAATCCAAGCAATGGTTGAAGGGCCAATAACAGCTTCTTGTCCAGCATCTGCATTACAGTTACATAAAGATGCAGTGGTAGTTATTGATCTTAAAGCTGCTAATAAGCTTAAGGATATTGAATTTTATCAACATATTGAAGCTGAGAACCAAAAGCTTCAAGACTACCTCGCGTCTCTTGCCTCTGTATAGTGTGGAGTTACACTATAACTTTAAGCCCGAAAGGGCTTTTTTTTGCTTTCCTAAATTGCTTCTTATAAGTGATTAAAAATGTGGTATGCAGCGTAAATAGTTTAGGTTTTTGCTGGTATATGATAGCTTTACACAAACATTTTCAACAGGGATCAGGCTTTGTTACATTACACGCATATGCACCTAAATCGTGCATCTAATGAACGCAAAGATCAGCAGTGGATCACACATCAAATTAATACCAATAGCCGTTGGTTGCTCATAGATAAAGATAGAAACTTAGTAAATGTAGAAGCTTTTGAATTACAGTTGCTTAGCCTTGACGATGTGAGTGAGTTTGATAAAAAAAATGCTATTTTTTTGGGCGTTGATGAGCATTTCAGTTACTTTGCTTTAGATGTATCAAGTAGCGCAAGTACTGCAGTTTTACTTAAAAAATCGGGGTTAGAGTTTGTTGATATGCGCCGTATCGGCATACAATTGGACTTGAATATGGCGTCGGTAGGCGTCCTTGCTAGAGGGCTGTGTTATTGGCATAAAACTCATCGCTTTTGTGGTCGCTGTGGTTATATCAATGAAAGTGTAGAGGCTGGGCATGCAAGGCGTTGTCAAAATGAGCAATGCCAACATATGACTTTTCCACGTACTGACCCTGCAGTGATTATGCTAATCACACATATTTTTGAAGATGGTATAGAGCGCTGTTTAATGGGCCGTCAAGCTAGTTGGCCTGAAGGAGTTTATTCTACTCTGGCAGGGTTTGTTGATCCTGGAGAAACGCTTGAACAAGCTGTTATACGAGAAGTGAAAGAAGAAGCTAACATTGATGTTGAGGATGTTAAATACATAGCCTCACAGCCATGGCCATTTCCATCATCACTGATGCTTGGTTTTATCGGCAGATCTATCTCTACAGAAATAAAAATTGACCAAGATGATTTGGAAGATGCGCAATGGTTCTCTCGTGAGCAGTTGAACACTTTTGGGCAGTGGGGTGACTCAGCGTCAGGCTATAAGCTCACTCGTCCAGATTCAATTTCTCGTCATTTAGTCGAGTATTGGCGTGCGCAATAAGGGTAAAAAGATGAAAAAAAATACAGAATTGGTAAGTGCAGGGCGCAAAGCACAATATACTCAAGGTGTTGTAAACCCAGTGGTGCAAAGAGCATCAACAGTGGTATTTGATAGTGTTGCTGATATGCATGAGGCGATAAAAGAGCGTGGTAACCGTACATTGTTTTATGGTCGACGTGGCACTAATACGCATTATGCGTTACAAGATGCAATTATAGAGTTAGAAAATGGCGCAGGTTGTGCGCTATACCCATGTGGTGCCGCTGCAATAAGTCAGTCATTGTTATCATTTTTGAAAACCGGTGATCATTTATTGATGGTGGACACAGCTTATGAACCAACGCGTGATTTTTGCGATAAAATTTTAGCCGGTTTAGGTATTACAACCACATATTATGATCCTATGATTGGCGCTGGTATTGATTCACTTATTCAAGACAATACTAAAGTACTGTTCTTGGAATCTCCCGGCTCCATCACTATGGAAGTGCAGGATGTACCTAGCTTGGTTAAGGTTGCCAAAGAGCGCGGTGTGATCACAATGCTTGATAATACCTATGGCAATGGTTGGCACTATAAGCCATTGGACTATGGTGTAGATATTAGTATTCAAGCTGCCACTAAATATATTGTTGGGCATTCTGATGTCATGATGGGCGTTGCGGTTGCTAACGAGACATATTGGCCAGAGCTTAGAGAGCACTCATATTTGTTAGGTCAATGCACATCTGCTGATGATGCTTATTTGGCATTGCGAGGTCTTCGTACCATGCCAGTGCGTTTGGCTCAACATGAGAAAGCAGCATTGCAAGTCGCAAACTGGGTAAAAGCACATCCACTGGTAGATCATGTTAGGCATCCAGCAATGGAAACCTGTCCAGGGCATGAATTCTTTAAACGCGATTTTAACGGTAGCAATGGCTTATTTTCGTTCGTCATGAACAAAGGGTCTCAAAAAGCAATTAATGCGTTCTTAGACGCGCTAGAGCACTTCAAAATGGGTTTTTCTTGGGGTGGCTTTGAAAGTTTGGTTACTGCAAATAAAACAATGTCAGGGTTGCGTAGCACAACAGGCTGGCATGAGGGGCCTGTGATCCGTTTGCATATCGGTTTAGAAGATGTGGATGACCTAATAGCCGATTTAGCTCAAGCATTAAAGGTATATGAACAAAACTGTTAAATACTCAAATTCAGAGAGTTACACAAAAAGCCGCACTTAAT